>JABSQY010000071.1 GCA_013215525.1 Nanoarchaeales archaeon
CAATAGTATTAACACTACTAGTAAATCTCTTAATTTTTGGTATTTCATCAAAATGTAGATTACAAATTTCTAAAATCATATTATCATCTATTTCTTTCATATATAAAATATAAATAAAATACTTATAATATTATCCTATAAAAAATAAAGATAATAAAATTATATGAAATATATTATGTTAATTAGAATTAATTTAATTTGAATTTAAAAAATAATAAAGTATAAATTTCGTTTAGAAATTTATTCTTCAGATTTAGGTTCATTAGTATAAGTTTTCTTAACTCTTGTAACTTCTACTGAACCACCAGCAGCTTCAACAATTGCTTTAGCATTAGCTGAAATTTCTTCACAAATAATATTTAACTTATGAGATAATTTACCTCTACCTAAAATTTTATTTACTTTAATCTTTGAAACATCTAAAGTTCCATCAACAATAACACCAGACTCAGTTAATGACTCAAAGTTTTGTTCAATGAAAGTTAAAGATAAAACATTAACAGTTCTTTTATGAATTGATGAGAATCCTCTCTTACCATAATATGATTTACCAATTGTAGTTAAGATAGATGGTTTCTTTGCATCTCCACGAGCTCCAGTACCAGCCATACCTTTACCTCCTCTATTTCCTGCACCTCTGTGCTTTTTCTTGTGTCCCCAACCGTGAGAAGACATTCCTCTTTGAGTCTTTACTTTGGACTTTTTATGTTTTAACATTTTAAATATACCTGTGTTTCACATTCATAACAAAATAAATGTAATTACTATAACAATAGAAAATTAAATTCAGTTTATAAATATAGTGTTCCACAACGCAATTTATTTATAATTGTGGACACTATGTGCCAAACAATATTAATCTTTGTAACTTGTTTCCAAATTAATTATATTGTTTACTATATAGGGTTTTTTAAAAATTCAAAAACTATAAATACAATACTTCTACTATCCAAAACTATAAAATCCAACAACTTTTAATCAAAATAGAATAAAAAGACTAGTTTATATAAAAAATTAAAGATTAATGATTATCTTTCCTCTATTCTTTCCAGAACCTAAACACATAAATGCATCATTAACCTCATCAAAAGAATACTTTTTAGCAATTTCTACTTTAATAGAATTATTATTTAAACATTTTGCCAAATAATTTAATTGTTCTTTATTGGATTTTACAATCACAACCGAAGAGTCCACACCACACTCAGGTTTAATCTTTTTCAAATTTATAAGAATTGATACAAATTTACCTCCAGCAGTTAATGTTTTTAAAGAATCATCTAAAGTACTAACACCAACACAATCCATAACTAAATCAATATCTTGAACCTTTGAAATATCATCAGTATCATAACACACAACTTCATCAGCACCTAAACCTTTCACAAATTCTTTATTTTTACTAGAACACACACCAATCACATAAGCGCCAACTTTTTTAGCCAACTGAACTGCAATATGCCCAACACCACCAGACGCGCCAAGTATTAAAATTCTATCATCTTTTTTCAAATTTCCATCTTCAAACACTTGAAGTGTAGTAAGTCCAACTAAATTAATTCCGGCTCCATCATCGAATGAAACATTATCATTAATTAAACTAATTTCATTTGGTTTAACAACAATGTACTCAGAGCAAGCGCCTGCAGGCTTTGGAAAATTAATCATCCCAATAACGTGAGCACCAACTTTAAATTCATCACAAGTTGATTCTTCAACAATACCACAAATATCAAAACAAGGAATCCAAGGAAAATCTTCCTCTTTTAAAATTAAAGAAATACTTTTATTAGTCATAAGTTTTAAATCAACAGGATTTAACGCAATAGATTTAACTTTTACTAATACTTCATCCATACTAATTTTAGGTTTTGAAACTTCTTTGATTTCTAATTTAAAATCTTCTCCTATTTTTTCAACTTGTGCAATTTTCATAATAATAAAAATATATCAAATCATATAAACTTAACTAACATATAATAAAGAATTAATCAAAAATCATTTATTAATATAAAGCAGAGCAGAAGCGAAGCAAATTTTCACATCAATTAAAACTTCTTTTTCATATTACTTCAAGAGTGCTGAAATTCAGACTCTCGATTATACTTTGTGAAATTCTTTGATTTCACATCGGCTTAGAAATTTATTTCAAATTTCTTGAGCATCGCTATATCGATTAGTGTTTTAATTTTAGTGCTATTGAAGATAATATGGAAAATTGTGAAAGCAATGTAAAGTATATAAAAATAAAAATATTAACTAAACTACTATAAAATAATAAAACATATATAAAACCTATAAAAAATTAAATAAGTTATGTTAAAAAAATTATTGTCCAAAAAAAATGATAAAAAACAAAATCTGGACACCTTATTCTATCCAAAATCCATTGCAATAATTGGCGCATCAAACGACACAGCTAAAATTGGTGGATACATCTTTGAGCAAATAAAAAACAAAGCGCAACACATAAATTTACTACCAATAAATCCAACATCACTAAGAATTCAAGACATTGACGCGTATCAAGACATAACACAGATTCACAAAGAACTACAACCAGACTTAATTATAATTGCAATTCCAAAACAATTTATAATTAAAACATTAAACCAAATTGCAAAAACAAGTACAAAAAACATAGTAATAATTACAGCTGGATTTAAAGAAACTGGAGAACATGGAAAAGAAGAAGAATTAGAAATTAAAAAAATTATAAAACAAAATAACTTTAATCTAATTGGTCCAAATTGTTTAGGTTTTTTAAACCCAGAAATAAATTTAAATTGTTCATTCGCTAAAGACATTCCAAAAGCAGGCAGCACAGCATTAGTTTCACAATCTGGAGCAGTAATTGATGCAATAATTGATTGGAGTTTTGAGCAAAACATTGGATTCTCAAAGATTGTGTCGTTAGGAAATATGGCAGGAATTGATGAATTAGAAATATTAGAATATTTAAAAAATGATGAGCAAACAAAATCAATTGTATTCTATATGGAAACATTAGAAAAAGGAGTTGAATTTGGAAACTTATTAAAAGAAATTTCAAAAACAAAACCTGTAATAATTATCAAACCAGGTTCATCACAACAAGCAAAATCAGCAATCGGAAGTCACACAGGATCTCTTGCCCAAGACAATATTTTAGTTAAAACTTTAATTAAAAATAACAATGGAATTTTAGTAGATAATTTAGATGAACTATTTAATATAATGATTGGACTAAAAAGTATTGATAATATAATTTCAAATGATAATCCTACAAATAATAAAAATGAACACATAAATGATACAAACATAAACAACACAGTTATACTAACAAACGCAGGCGGGCCAGGAGTAATCGCTACAGATGAACTAGCAAAAACTAATTTAAATTTATATCAATTCACAGATAAACAAAAAATAAAATTACAAAAAAATCTTCCAGCTGAAGCATCAATAAACAATCCAATAGATATTTTAGGAGATGCGAAATCCGATAGATACACAACAACACTAAATGAATTAATTAAAATTAAAGAAATAAAAAATATAATCATTTTACTTACGCCACAAATCATGACAGACTCAGAAAACATTGCAAAATCAATAATTGAAATTTCAAACAAAATAAATAAAAATAATAATAACAATAATCTACTTAATAATTCAAATAAAAATAATAAAAATAAAGTAAATATTTATACATCTTTTCTAGGATATAAACAAGTAAAACATGCAAAAACTTTATTTAATCTCTCAAACTTCCCAACATTCAACACGCCAAACGCAGCAATTACAACACTAAGTAAATTAGTTCAATACAAATCATTTAACTATGAAAGTTCTTTAGATAGTAATATCTCGCAACTAGATATTTATAATAAATTTAATAAAAATACAATAAATAATTTAAATGAAATACTTGAAAATAAATCTGGACTATTAGACCAAAAACTTACAAACAAAATATTAAAATCTTTAAACATAACTCCATTTGAAAAACAATTTGTAGAAAACATTCACGACATATTTAAACTAAAAATAAATCCAAATCAAAAATATGTAATCAAAGCGGACGCAAAGGAATTAATTCATAAAAAAGAATTTAACGCAATTAAATTAAATATTAATTCAAATAATTATAAAGAAGAAATAGAAAAAATGCTCAAAGAAATCGAAAAAACTTTGACAGGTCTTTCACCTGACAACGGCTTAGGAATCTCCGATTCCTCGATATCAAAACAATTTACAATCACAATAGAAAAACAAATTAAAGGAATTGAAACAATTGTAGGTTTAAAATCTGATGAAAGTTTAGGAAATTTTATAATGTTTGGAATGGGTGGAACTTACGTAAATATCTTTAAAGATGTAAATTTTATGCAAGCGCCATTAAACACAAAGACAACAAAAGAGCTAATTCAAAGTTCAAAAGTATCAAAATTATTAAATGGATATCGTGGAGATAAACCTGTAAACTTAAAAAAATTAGAACAAACAATTTTAAACATATCATACATTCAAAAATTATATCCAATAATAAAAGAAGTAGATTTTAATCCAATTATCTGTGACGAACATGATTGTTATTTAGTAGACGCTAAATTAATTTTAGAATAAAATTAATTTAGTTCCGGCAACCATTGCTTTGTAAATCTTACAAAGGCTTAGAAATTTTTTATTTCTTGATGTTGACGTGAATCTCAATTTACAATTACATTGTAATTGAAATGAGCAAAAATTAATTTTAGAATAAAAATGATTTAGTTTATTTTAGTTTTAATTCTTTCTTTGAAATAATCTTCTAATTCACTCCATCTATTTGTAGTCAAATATTTTTTATATTCTTCTGAACTCATTTCTGCAATTGTTTTTTCAAGACCAGCAGCACGTGACACTTGTGGAATAAAAGATAAAGAAATATCTGATTTTACATGATCTAAAGTTCTATCCCCTAAAACTTTATCAATTAAATAACCTTCAATCTTTGAACTAAATAATTTTGGAACATCTAACATAGAATCACAATAACCTAAACACATAAACCAATAACTATAAACCTCTCCACCAAATTTTTTAGCAATATCATTAAATTTATTTAAATTTATACCATTTTCTCCTAACTCGCGTTTAACTCTAGCACCAGGCCAGCCATCTTTATCTGGAATTACAAACCCAGAATCCTCACACAAAACAGGCCGACACAAAACTGAATATGCAACTTGCGCTTTATGTGTAGCGATTAATTCTACATCAAATCCATCTTCAGAAATACCAAAATCAAATTGTCCAACATTTATCTTTAGATTATTTAACATATCAATTCCTGAAACGAATTTTTTCATATTTGAAGTTATAATATATAAATCGTGTTTAGGTTTAAAATTACTTTTAACAATTAAATACTCTTCGCCTTTACTTGAATAAAGACTCCAATTATTAACTCCATAAAAACCATTATATAAACTTAAAACCTCATCTCGTTGATTAGGTTGAATATTTGGTTTTCCAAGATTTATAAAATTCATAATATACTATGAACTTTAACAATTATAAACATTTGTTTAAAAAATAAAAATAAAAAGGTATTCTTCAATCTCTAAATAAAAACAATATAGCAGAAACATACGCGAAGCCAATTTTCGCTTACTTTTAAACTTCTTTTTCATATTGCTTCAAGAGTACCAGTTTTTTGTAGGTGGCGTACAATCTATATGTCGGCACCTGTAAAAAATTGGTGCTATTGAAGATAAGATGGAAAATCGCGAGAGCAAGATAAAAATCATAAAAAGATCAAATATATATTATAAAAATCTTTACCAAACTACGAGTAAAGGAATTATAAATAAAATAATGCCGATAAATACAAAAAAAATTGAAGTATCAATAAAATCAACATTCCTATCAAAATATATAACTTCTCCAAACTCAGGATACATACTCTTAACATCAATAAAATTTGTTTTCTTTTTAATCAAATTCCCAGACACACCTTTAATAGAATTAAAACTTGAAATACTCTTCTCTACAAGTTCAATAACATAATCTTTACTAAAATTAAATTCAGCTGATTCATAGTTATAAGATTTTAAACCACTCTTTTTATACTTACAAGTTAATTTTAAGTTCTCATAATCAGATAATTTATCTACTTTCAAATCTAAACTAACATTCCCAGTCAAATTATAAATCAAATTACTAACCTTAGTCCGTACACGGCTAACATAACAAACACTATCAAGCGCTACATAATTTGTATCAATATTAAATAATACTTTATCTTCATATTGTTCAATATCACCTATCACATAAAACTGCTTACTTTTATCAATCAATTTAGTATTTTTTTCATCTTTTAAAACATCTTCACTAGTTTTAACATCCAACTTAGAAAAATTATACCTCTCATCAAAATCAAGACCTATAACCTTAATATATTTTTTATCACTCATATCAACATACACTTTCCCAGACAACTTTTCATAAGCACCCAATTTAACATTTAAAATTACTTTAGAATTAAAATAAAAATTAACAACAGACTTACGAGACTTCCCACGATAAATTTCATACTTTAAATAATCAGTACTTAAATTCAAAACCGAATCAATATTTAATAACTTTACATAAGCATTCGCCGGCATATCTTCATCAGACGAAGAACTAGATTTTGAACTCGAACTTTTTGTAACAGTTTTAACATAATCAGAATAAAAATAAACATAACTAGATGAATTAAAAATACACTCGTTTGTATATAATTCACCAAACACACGCAATATCTGTGTCGCACCCTTTGGAGAATAAGACTTCCAACTTAAACTAGTAGAGTTACGAGGATTTTTAACAACAGTTCCATCAAAATTCTCAATCCAATACTTTAAAGAATAATTATCTCCTAACGAATAATTAGTATCAAACTTAAACTCAACTTTATCCAGAACAATTTTTTCTTTAATAATTACATCAAAATTATAATCTGTACACGAACTTTCTTCACTCGAATTTTCATCTGGAACTTCAGGAGACTCAGGATCCTCTGGCAAAGATACAATATCATCCAAAGCAACAAAGCTAGAACATACAGACTCAGAGCCTACAACATATGAATTATTAAAATAATTTAAACTTTCAGCACCACCAATATAATTATAACTTAAACTAGAATCAAATTCAAAACTAAAACTATTATTATAATGATTAATAGAAAAACTTTCACCATTTTTCTTAAGTCCTCCATTCGACACCTGAGTTCCAGAACTTTTATAAATTGTACAATCCAAATTATCTAAACTATGTGAAGAAATAAAGTTACCTCCAACAATTAAATAATAATTTGAATTATTAACATATTGTATAAGTTCAAAAGAATTATTCTTTCCTGAATCATCAACAAGAAGAGAATCTGAAAAATTTAAAAAATAATCTGAATAAAATTCAACAAATTCATCACCATCAAACTGAATCTCTGAAATATAACTCTCAGAAAATCCAAAAATAAATAAATTAAAAAATAATAATAAAAATAAAGTAATTTTTAAATTTAATCGCATTAAATAAACTAACCAATTAAACTAAATAAACTAAGCGTTACAAATTAAAACTTTTATTTATTTAAAGTTTCAATAATTGACATAGCTGCAAACATCTTATCTTCACAAAACTTATCACACATAACTTGAATCCCTACAGCAATATCTTTTCCATCATCTTGAACAATTCCAGCAGGCACAGAAGCTGCACAAATTCCAGCTAAATTACTTGGAGTTGTAAATGCGTCTACAGCATATGCATCAAGTGTTGACATTTTTTCACCAATTTTATGAGGTAAAGCAGGAGTTACAGGAGCTAAAATACAATCTACATCTTTAAACGCTTTCTCAAATTCATCTGCAATCATATCTTTAACCTTTAAAGCTTTCTTATAATAAGCTCCATCAAATTCAGACTTACTAATTATCTCTCCACCATAAATACGACGTAACACTTCTTCTCCACCAGTACTTTCAATTAATTCACCATACTTAACTCCATCAAACTTTCGAGTCCCAGAATAAAATTCAGTAAACACAATAGGATAATAAGCTTGAACAGCTAAACTAATCTTATCAATTGATACATCAACAATTTCATAACCAGCAGACTTTAACTTTTCAACTTGCGCGTTAAACACAGTGGCTATCTTCTCATTAGTAATCATATCAACAAATTCTTTAATAATTCCAAACTTAGGTTTAAAACCTTCTTTTTTATCCGTATATGCTAGAACTTTCTTATCAAAAGTAGTTGCATCACCAGCAGAATAGCCAGAAATCACTTCCATACATAAAGCGCTACCGTACACATCCTTGGAGAAAGGACCGATTTGATCTAAACTCATAGATAAATCAACTAACCCATAACGAGACACACGTCCATAACTAGGTTTAATTCCAACTACATTACAATGTGATGCAGGATTACGAATACTTCCCCCAGTGTCAGTACCTAAAGCGATATCACAGAAATCAGCTGCCACAGCTGCTGCTGGACCACTAGAAGACCCACCAGGTACACGTCCCATACTGAAAGGATTCTCTGTGTGTCCAAATGCAGATGATTCTCCACCAATTCCATTTGCAAACTCATCATTATTAACCATACCTAATACAATTGCGCCTTCTGCTATAATATCTTTAACACAATCTGCATTAAAAGAACCATTATAGTTCTCAAGTGTCTTAGAAGCGCACGATATCTTTAAATCAATAACAGATATGTTAGATTTAAGTAAAAAACATAAACCATATAATTTTCCTAATTTATCTCCATTTACTCTTAATTTATCTAAATTTTGTGCAATTTCAATAACTTTATCATTTTTATCTAAAACAATATTGTATTTTGAATTATTTTTTTCAATTTCTGCTAAAAAAGTTTTAACATTGTCCTCACAAGTTAATTCTCCGCTCTTTAAACGTTCAATTTTAGACTTAATACAACTTTTATTCTCCATATTAAACATAATTTAACTTCATTTAATAAGTTTGTCATAATATAGATAATAAAAACAAGATAAACACAAATACGAGAAATGTAACAAATAGAACAAATCTAATATCTACAAATTATTAACATTAAATATAAACAAACAAAATTAAAATAAAATCAAACCTAACGAATTACTATAAAATTTCTAAAAATTAATCAAAAAGTTCTTCTGGAAACTCAAAATACATTAATGAATAAATAT
>JABSQY010000072.1 GCA_013215525.1 Nanoarchaeales archaeon
TCATCCACATAACAGTGTAATTCTTTGTATTTTATTTAAAGTCCGAAGACTATTAAGCTATGATGAAATAAATTTCATCAAATCTTTGTAAAATTTTTCGAACACACAAAAACTATTCATATTTAACCTCATTGTTTTCATACAGGTGTATGAAAACTCCGTTCTTCACAAAGTAACTAGGTTACTTCGCTGCACACTCAATGGACCCGCCGGGATTTGAACCCGGGGCCCCCGCCTTGCAAGGGCGGTGCTATACCGAACTAAGCCACAGGCCCATTATCAATACCACACCACAACACTTGCTGGCGGCATAGTTATAGTTAAAGTGTTACCCTTTATAAAGGTTGAGTCTGTGTGAATTACAATTCAACAACTATAGTTAACCTTTATTGAAAATCAGTAGAAATTGGCATAAATTAGGATTAAATTGAAAGTTCTAAATGAACTTTCTGGTTGTAAAAGAGAGAAAAAATAGAACAATGTACTATATATAGAATTCTAAGAAGAAATAATTAAAATAATAATGAAAAAGAAAAATAAAGATAGTTATGAGTTTATTGACTCATAACAATATCATATCTAGAAGATGGAATTAATTTTTTCATTCCTTCTTTAAATAAAGGTAAAAACTTTTCTAATCTATCTACATTTTGTTTATTACTCCAATTAGGCAAAGATGCACCACATACAATATTTACTGGAAACTCAATTCCACTCTCATTAAGTTGATTTGCATAATTTAAAACATTATATGTTCCCTCTTGTAAAGTTGTACATCCCAATGTATGTAATCCAACATCTCCATTTGAATTAATCTTGCCAGGTTTTCCAACTAACCATTGAGCTACCTTAACATTATCTTTTAATCCATCATCAAATAACATTTCTGTTGAAAGAGGATGAGCCGCTAAAAATGCGTATTTCCAGTTACTACCTAAATCTTTTTTTAATTTATGCCAGTCGGCACCTGAAAAATTTTCTCCACTCTGTAATAAAGGTAAAAAATTAGGCAATTGTTTTTCATCCATCGCATTTTCAAAGATCCTATTTATTAAGTTAGTAGTTGCATGAATTGATTCTTGCGAGTTTAAACTTAATCTTACTAAAATAGGAGACTGTTCTTTTCCAACTGAATTAGTATTATAAAAAATATTATCAACTTCAACTTTATCAGAATGAGGATCTAATTCAGTAATTAAAATTGGCACTCGTCCTTTACCCCCTAAAGGTTTTGTCGCATCAGACATAAACTCCTCTAAATCCCAACCATCTGGTTTTTGATTAAAAATTAGTTCATGACTATTTTTCCAAGGAAATCCCATACTCTGCAACATTTTAGTAATAAATTCCGTATGTTGTTTAGGAGAGTTTCCTGTTTCAACATTAAATAATCCTTGACAATATCCTATTGCAGTTCCAACTATTCCATATGTTTTCTCACTTTGTGACATGTTAAACCCTTGTATACACGCCCCTCTCGCACTTTGACAAGTGTGCTTAAGCTCTAAATCTTTTTCTAATTCTCTTATTTCAGTAAAATCTGCTACCTTACATACCATTGTAATTAATATAAGTATTCAATATTATTTAAAACAAAACAACCAGTTTCTTTAAAATTAGGGAAAATTATATAAAGTTTTAACTATTAATAATAATATGGATAAGTTAGATTTGCGAATTTTGTCTGAATTAGATAATAATTGTCGAACACCACTAAGTACAATTGGTAAATTAATTAGTAAATCACCACAATATGTGAAATATCGGTTTGAAAAGTTAATAAATGATAAAATTATTAGAAATGTATCATTTATTCAAAACTTAACATTAAATCAAACTGAGATCATTGCATTTATTTCTTTAAAAGGAACTCAAATAATAGAAGAACAAAAGTTATTAGATTTTATTTTTAAATTATCTCAAACTAATAAGTTATATTATTGTGACGGAGATTCTCAAATTGTGTGTTCTTTTATTATTGAAAAGTATGATGAAATTCAACAAATTAAAGAAATGTTATATTCTAATTTTACTATAATTGATAATATTAATTTAAATACAATTATGAATACACAAATATATAATAAAAAATTCCTATTTCAAGGAAAGTCAAGTTCAATAATTAACATTGAAAAAAAAAATAATAATAATAAAGAAGAATTAAAATCTAAAGTATTAAAACAAATTAAAATTAATCCATTTACATCATTACTCGAGTTAGGTTTTAAAATAAATGTATCTTATGAAAAGATAAAGTATTTATTTAAAACAAATCCACCATACATTGCAACACGGTTAATTCTTTCCGATACTTGTAGTTCTAAAGGATTTTTATTGTTAGAATTTAAAAATGAACATGAAGATTTAATTAATTATTGTAGGGTGTGCGAGAATATAATTCAAGTTGAAAAAATAATTGGAAACTATAACTATTTAATTTCATTTGAAACTTTAAAAGATAAAGAAATTTCAAAGATTGTAAAAGAATTAATTTATAGATTTAATAAGTCAATTGAAAAATATAAAAGAATAGATGTTTTAAAAACATTAAAGGTTACAAAATGAGAATAGGACAACCAGCATATATATTACCATATCTTCCAATCTATATGACAATAGATGAATTAGATTATGAAGTTCATACATATGATACTCCAAAAGATGTGTTAGTTGGACTTTCTAAAAATGAAATTGATTTGTCTATTGGAGATCCATTTTTACAAAATTATTTTGATTTTAAAAAAAATCATATTAATATTTTTTGTGATTTAATTAGTAAAA
Organism: Nanoarchaeales archaeon; assembly: GCA_013215525.1. Lineage (GTDB taxonomy): Archaea > Nanobdellota > Nanobdellia > Woesearchaeales > UBA583 > UBA583. The sequence goes on from JABSQY010000072.1 coordinate 2,782, forward strand.
GTCCAATTTCATTAATTACATTTAATCCATTTATTAAAGATTTTTCTAAAAAAATGTTAAATGGAAAAACATTAATTACATTTTTAAATCCTAGTACTTCATACTTTATAGGTCAGAGTTTAAAGACACAGTTTAAGTTAGGAGAAATTATTACAACTCAATTTAATACTGAGTTTGGATATTTGATTTCGCAAGAAGTGGACATTGCTTTAAGCTTTGAACCAAATATCACATATGCTATTGAGAATGGAGCTAATGAGTTATATGATTTTTCGCAAGACAACAATGCTACAACTTCAATTACAATTAATAATAAAAATAAATTAGATAAAAATGAACTTAAAAAATTCAAAGATAAGTTAATTAAAAATATAGAAAGGTTTTATTCTGATGAAGAGTACACATTAGAAATTGCTAAAAAGTATTTTGGTTTAATTGATACAAAAATATTAATTAAAGCAATTAATAAATTACGTAGTCAAAAAATATATTGTAATAATTTAAAATTTGAAAAGAGTGAAATTGAAAATACTATTAACTCGAGAAAATTAGAATTAAGTGTAGTTGAATTTCAAAAATTATATTTGAAATAAAAAACTAATTAATTATTATTATAATTATTTAGAAGTATCTAGTTCACAATTTGAATAACTTAAATTATTTTGTGTATAATTTTTAAAAGATATATATTCGTATTTAGATGATATAGAATAATTAACATATCCAACTAAATCAATTACTATAGGACTAGATATAGCTAAAGTAGTAAGAATTATAATTTTTTCAAGTTTTTTAGTTAAATGTTTATTTTTATTTCTATTTGTAGTATTAATTTTATATTTTCCAGGATGACTATTCATAATATAAATAAGAATATAAACTATTAAAACATATGTACTCGCTAAAGCGCCGATTAATAAAAAGTATTATAAGTAATTAAAAAATAAGTAAAGTATGGATATAGAAATACTTGAAGATTTAGGACTTACAAAATCCGAGATTAAAGTATATGTTGAGTTATTGGAATTGGGTTCAAGTCATGCTGGAGAAATTTTAGAGAAAGCTGACATACACCATTCAGTTTTACATCGAGCATTAAATAAATTAATTTGTAAAGGAATTATAAGTTTTATTTCTGAAGGAAAACATAAGATTTATACTGCTAATAAACCTGAATACTTTTTAAATTTTATTGATGATAAAAGAAAAAAATTTGAGGTGTTATTACCTGAACTTAAACTAAGAGAGAAAATAGGAAAAAAGGAAAATACTACAACTATGTTTAGAGGGATTAAGGGAATTAAAGAAGTATATTCGAAATTAATTAATTTAAAAGAGAAAGAAATGATTTCTTTTGGAGGTTCAAATGGTACTACTAAGTTTATGGGATTACCTTGGTGGACAAATATGCATAATACACGAATACATAATAAGTTATCAAACAGACATATCGCATCAGATGAGGTAATAGAATATGTAAATATAATTTCAGATAAAGCTATGACAATGATGAGATTTTTACCAGAACAGTTATTTAGTCAATATCAAGAAACAGTGATTGTTGGAGATTATGTCGCAATTAATATTTTTGCAGATGATGGATATAGTATACTAATTAAAAATAAAGAAGTTGCACAAGGATATAAAAAGAACTTTGAGCTATTGTGGGCGCAAGCTAAAAATATAGAATTAATAAACTAATTGATTATAATCATTTAATAATTATAATTATTGTAATGAATATAAAAATTATTTTAGTTTTATATTCATAGAATCCATAACTTTTGAAAAAACTTTCAAAACTTGTTCTTTGTTTTCTTCTGAAGGTATTCCAAGTCGAATGTAGTTAGTTAAAAGATTATTTGAAGATAGATAATCTGTTAACTCTGAAACTAAAATTCCATGACTAGATAATTTTTTAGTAAATAACTTTGAATTTTTAATTTCAAAAGTAATAAAGTTTGTATCTGAATCTAAAACTTTTAAGTTTCTATTTTTTAAAAATACTATAATCTCATTTTTTACTTTTAATAATTTTCCAATAATTAAGTTTTTCTTTTTTAAAACTTCTATTGCAAATAAAACTGAAATAGAATTAATATCCCAAGGTCCTTTTGTTTTTTCTAATTCAAGTATATTGTTCTTACTAGATAAAATGTATCCAATACGTAATCCTGCTAAAGCAAATCCCTTAGAAAAACTCCTTAATATAATTAAGTTTTTATATTTTTTAAGATATGAAGAATATGTAACTTTTGAGAATTCAAAGTATACTTCATCAATTAAAACAAATTTTTTATGTTCTTTAGCTTTGTCTAAAATTTGTTTAATAAAATTATCTGGAATAAGACTTCCAATAGGATTTGAAGGATTACATAAAATAATCCCATCAATACTTGATGTAATTTGTTTTAAAATTTTATCAACTGGAAATTCAAAATCTTTAGTGTAGAAAACTTTTTTTAAAGTAACACCTTCATATTTTGCAGCAGCCTCATAATGATTAAAGTTAGGCATCACAATTACTACTTTTTTTTTAGGAGTAAATGTTCTTAATACTAAATCAATACCTTGCGCTGCACCATTAGTTACAAGTATTTCATTTTTATTAGTTCCACAATATTTTTCTAAAGAGTTCATTAATTCCTCATATTCAGGATAATGTGTAATTTTATCAATATCTATTTTTGAAATTATTTTATTAAATAAAGTTTCATCAATAAATTGTGTTTCATTTAAATTTAATTTTATTGAATTACTATCTCTGATTGGTGGTTTGTATATGTCAGTTATTTTAGTAAGTATTTTTTTTGTTTCAATCATAAATAAAATAAATAAAAACCATATTTAAATATATGTAACTAGAAAAATAATAATATTAAGAATACAAATAATTAAAAAAAATAATTTTCAAAGTATAGTATGAATGAGAGTATATTATTAAAAATTCCAAAAAAAGTAATAGAGTTAGAACAAGATAAATTAACATTATATAGATTAGGGGAATTTAAACATGATGGAATGTTTGAGTTAGTTGAATTAAGTAAAGATAAACCATACCCACAACACGTTCACAAAAACTCAGTTGCTAAATTATATATTATTTTAGGAGAAGGAACTATTAAATTAGGAAATAAAGAAATTAAGTATAAACCAGGTATGAGATTTGTAGTAGGAAAAGGAGTTCCACACGGATTTACAATTAAAACTGAAACATTAATGTTATCAATTCAAAATCCACCAATTATTAATACAAAAACTGATGAAGTTGATTTTGAATATGTTTAAAATAAGTTTAATTCTTAAATAATTTTAAGTAAAATAAAAATAATGTTAATTAATTTGATAATTCAAATTAATTTGTTTAACCAGATTAATTAGTTAAGTCTAATTGTTTCTAAGTTATCAGGTGTGTACACCTTAACATTTGGAATAATTTTCTTTGCAACATCTGCAAAGTATTGAATCTTACTAGCTTCTCCGTGATCTAAAATTAATTTCTTAGGTTTAACAGATAAGTTTGCTAAAAACTTCTTTGTAAGTCCTAAGTCTGAATGAGCGGAAAATGCACCTTTCATTTGATGAACTGCCATTTTAACTTTAATTCTATCTTCAGCTGAACCAGTATTTGCAATTAAAATATCTTTTTCACCATTTTTAACTTTTCTTCCTAAAGTTCCAGCCGCTTGATAACCTACAAATACAATTGAGTTATCTTCACTTCCTGCGAACTTTTTAAAATATTCTACAGATGTTCCACCATTAAGCATACCTGAAGTTGCAAGTACAACTGCGTGTTCTTTTGATGTAATAATTTCTTGTCTGTGATCGTGTGATGTTACAGGCATAAAGTTTGAAATTGTAAATGGATTATCTCCCTTTAAAATTCTACTACGTAAATATCTATTTAAATATTCTGGATACGCTGTGTGGATTGCAGTTGTTTCATAAACCATACCATCTATGTATACTTTTAAGTCTGCAGGTAATCTTTCTTCTTTAATTAAGTGTTCAATTACAAGTAACATTTCTTGAGGTCTCCCTACACCAAACACAGGAATTAATACTTTACCTTTTTTAACATAACCGTCTAAAATGATTTTTAATAATTCTTCTTCTGCTTCTTCTCTTGGCATTGCGTAATCCTTTGGACCTGTTGATGTGTTTTCCATCATTAAAGATTCAAGTCTTGGAAATTGCGTATCCGCACGATTTAATAATCTTTGTTTGTAAGAGTAATTAAAGTCTCCAGTGTACATGAAATTGTGCATACCGTTACCAATATTTACGTGACAGAATGCTGAACCTAAAATGTGTCCTGAGTTATAAAATGTTAATCTAACATCTGGCGCAATATCTGTTACTGAATTAAAGTCTACAGTGATTACATGTTTTAACATTTCTTTAATGTCTTCTGCTTTATATAACATATTAACATCTTTTGTGTTTCCCATAATTTTAATAAAATCTAATTGTGAAAGTGCCATAATATCTCTACTTGGTTCTGTTGTATAAATTGGACCTCTATATCCGATTTTGTATAAATATGGAAGTAGTCCACAGTGATCCATGTGTGCGTGTGATAGTACAATTGCATCAACATCTTCTAATTTAAAGTCTGGAGAATCTAAAAAAGGAAATTGATTACTATCTCCAAAAGGAACTGAAGGGTCTAATCCACAATCAAATAAAATTCTTGATTCAGTTGTTTGCAAGTAAATTGCAGAACGTCCAATTTGGTTTCCTGCTCCAAGCATTGTAACTCTTGACCATCCTCTAATTTTACCTTTAGTCCATCCACCATAAATTCTTTTACCAACACGGTTTAAGAATTTACGTCTATATTCTGATTCTTGAAATTCAACTGCTCTCATTGCTTCAACAGTTTTACTTCTTAAAGGAGGAATTCTTTTTACAACTACTGACCACATTGTCGCCTTTTGAATTGCTTTAAGGTTACTTCCTTCTTTTCCTACAGCTGCTCCTACATTATCAACTTCCATAATTAATACAGAACGTGCTGAATCAAATTTGAATTCAATTTTTTTAACTGATTCAGATAAGATTTCTTTAACTTTTGCTTCTGTTTGATCCTCACTCATTAAAAGAGAGTTGTCTGCTCTTAATTCAATTCTTTTTTTGAATTTAGAAACACATGTCTTAATAATTGCTCTTCCAACAAATAAGAATTCTCGGTTTGTTGTATAAATTACAATATTTGCTGCTTCAAATTCTAATGAAGCGATTTTTTCCATAGGAAGGTCTTTTTTGATTTCGTCTAAAATTTTTACCATCGTTATATAAGTATTATTTAATAATTAACTAATTTTTAGAAATTTAAAATATTTTTAAGAATTGATTTAATTATTAGAAATAATTGAGTCGTTTAACTCGATAGTATATAATAGGTATTGTTTCTTTATAAACGTTATTATTTTAAAAAGAGTTAATTCTTGAAAAATAGATAAGATATATAAATATATAAAATAAATCATAAGTATGAAGTACTTAAAAGAAAAGTTAAAAAAAAATACTCTACCTAATTTTGAAGAACTAAATAGACAAGAATTAGTTGATGTAATAACTAGAACAACATTAATATTACAAAATTTTGTTTATTGGGAAGCAATTATTTTAAAAAAAAATGAAACTCCAGATAAAATCAAGGAATTATTATTAAATGATATAAATGAAGAAATAAGTGATTTAAATAATGGAGCACACACAACACTAGGAGAAAAATTCAGAACAGAAATAATTGAAAAAAAAGTTATATAAAAACCTTATTGAAATGAAAAAGATTAAAGTAAATAAAATTAAAATAGAAGAATTGAAAAAAAAAAATAACGAATTAAGAAAAGAACTAATTAATGAAA
>JABSQY010000073.1 GCA_013215525.1 Nanoarchaeales archaeon
TATGGATTTATTAAATTCTGAAATTTATATTTGTGGAAGACCTGATATGGTTGCTGGAGTTGTGGCTGAAGCTGTGTTGAATGGTGCTGATTCTGAAAGTATTTATTCTGAAAAATATATTTAATAATTTGTGAAACAAATTATTTATTTACACTTCAAATCAATTACAGCTAATAATAAACTATCAACTTTTCCTAAAATATCTTTTAATAATTGAGAAACTACTAAGTATAAATTTAAATTATCATTAAAGTCTTCTCTTGCAAAGTCAATTGATTTTAATAATGATTGTTTTTTATCTAAATATGCTTTTAAATTTTCATCTAAATCAATTTCTGGATCAATTAATCCAGTTACAAAATCGTAATAATTTTCAATTTCATCTAAAATTCTATAAAACTTTTTACTTGTTTCATCATCATCTTTTAGATATCTTGCAATTCTTTTTACAATATCTCCAATTGCTTCTAAGGAAGAAATAATCATCCTTAGGTGGTGTGTATCTTTAACTTCAGCTGGATTTTTCCAAACATCTAAGTTATAATTAATTGCTTTGTATGCTAAAAATGTTAATTTATTAATATTTTTATCTAAGTTTGTAATTAAAAAGTATTTTGATTTTCCTTCAGTACTTTTTTTAAGTTCTGTAAATAAGATTTTACCCATATTAACAATTTCAATTGTTAATTTTTTAACATCTAATTCTTCAGGACTTGTTAAATCTTTTAACATAATATAGTCCTCTGTAATTTCAGTAATTTCAACAGAACTTAATTTATCTTTTAGTACTCTGATTTGTTCTAGTTTTTCAATTGCATTTTCAGATTTAATTTTAATATATTTAAAATTTTTTAAATAATATGAAATTAATTCTTTATTAAATAATTTTAAAGGAATATCATCAAATGAAATTTCAGCCATTTTTTGAGTTTTTTCTTTATTTGCTACAGATAATATTAAAGTTTCACCAGATTCAGTTACATTTAATTTGTCTCCTTTATCTAAATTGTTTTCTTTCATCCAGTCTTGTTGTAAGGTAATTACATATGATGAATTACCGAATTGTATAATCTTTCTTGGTTCCATAATCTATACAATAATTATTCATTTATATATCTATTGTTAATATATATTAATATATGTTTTATGAAAAAGTATTTATTGATTTATTTTTATTATAAAATTGTGTCCTTGTTATCTTCTTTGTCATTTTCAGGTTTAAATTGAAAGTATTTTACTAAATATCTTAGAAAGATAAAGTTAATTGACAAGATAATTGGCCCAAGTATAATTCCTGAAATCCCAAATGCAAACAATCCACCTACAAATCCGATAAAAACTAATGGTGGGGAAAGTGTTTCTTTATTACTCATTAAATATGGGCGTACAAAGTTATCAATCATTGAAATAATAAATGTTCCATATATTAATAATGCGACTCCGTTAAATGTGTCACCGATTACAATTAAATAAAAACTTAATGGAACCCAAACTAGTGGACTTCCTAAGTATGGAATTAAACTTGTAATTAAAGTTAAAAATGTAATAATTAATAAATTTGGGGCCCCAAAGATTACATATCCAATAAAGGCTACTGCTGTTTGTAATAAACCAGTTAAAAAATATCCTTTAAATAATACTTTTAGATTTTTTGTAATATTTGTTAAAATTTCATCTTGTTTTTTATAACTTAATGGAAGGTAGTTATTACAGGATTTTAATATTGTTTTGTTTCCTGTTAAAATGTAGTATGAAATGAATAAGGAAATTAATAATGATACAAAACCTGCTGGGATTGATGATGTGAAGTCTTTTGTAAAATTTAGAATGTATAATACTAATGTGTTGAAAACTTCTGAGAAGTCAACAGCTGATAAGATTTCAGAATTTGTGAATTTTTGAAAAAAATTTGCTAAGATTTCATTTAATACATCTGGGTTTTCGATGTAGACTTGGTATTGAAGAACTAGTTTAATTAAATTTAATACTAAAAAGTAAAATATTAAAATTACTGGGATTAAAATTATAAATGTTCCAGAGAATAGTGTAAGTAGTGCTGAGAGTCTTTCGTTTGATGTTTTTTTCATATAATATTCATACACTGGAAATAAAAAATATGAGGATATACAAGAAACTAATATGATTCCGAAAATATCTCTTATTACAAAAAATGCTAAAATTAAAAATATAGTACTTAGGGCAAGTATAAATAATTTTTCACTTTCCTTAGTATATATTCTTTTTCCCATGTTTTAGATAAGTTGTTTTGCTTTTTTAGATAATTTTAATACTTCTTCATAAAAATTTTTTTCATCTTCCATTAAATTTTTAGTTGAGAATTCTTCTTCATCAAAAATTGTAGTTTTTACAGCAAGTGTTGAGATTTTAGATAATCTTAAACTTAAAAGTTCATTAATTAGGTTTTGTGATCCCATTATGATTTTTTGTTCTTTCATAGCTTTTGAATTTTCTTTATTTTGTGTATGTTTTAAAGCTTCAGTTTGTTTTTCTTCAATAAAATTTTGAAATCCTGGATAAAATTTTTCAGGCAATTTCATTAATACTTTAGTTTTTTTCTCTTCTCGTAGCAAACTGTACAGGGAATTAAAAGTTACCAAAGGTAATTCTTGAGAATCTTCAATTGTTTGCGTATTCATACTTAATTATGGTATTTTATATTATATAAAGTTATGTATCTTTAGGAATACACAAAGTATAGTTTCCTTACAGTTTCCTATAATTTACTTGTTTTATACCTTATTTATAGTAAAATTTTAATTTTAGAAATATTTTTAAGAATTTTAGAATATAGTTTTAAATGGGCTGATTACTCAGTGAAATTTGAGATGCCACGAGATAATCTATCCAAAGGCGAGAGTGGGATTTGAACCCACGGTCGCAGGGTTGCAGCCTACTGCCTTAACCACTTGGCCATCCCGCCGATATAGGATAATAAAATTAATTATTTTTGATTTATAAAACTTAGGTTTTAATTAATTAATTTAGATAAGATAATATTTTATCAGTTTCACAGTTATTTTCTTCTTTAATTAGGTGTACTACTAGCTTTGCGCTTGCTTCTAGTTCATTTCTTGCACTTTCATTGTCTGTTTTTAAAATATTTAAGTTTAATAAAGTTTGAATTATCTTATCAATTTCTATTTTTTTATAGTTTTTTGTTTTATTAATATTTTCTTTAAATTCTTTAGCAAAACTAAAAAGTTCATCTTCATCAATCATTACATGCATTGCGTTGTCTACTATTTCTTTAATTGCTAAAATTTGTGATTCTATTTCTATTGTCATTTTCTTATTCTTTTTTTATTATTAATTGATTTTTATCTTTTATACTTTTTAATATTTAGTTGTTATAGTTTTATGATATGGGTTTAGTTTATATTTTTTTTGTTTACCTAATAACCATAATTGATAGTTTAATTTTAATTCATCTATATTTATTAATTTTGAAAGTAATTGATTTACATAAATTTGAGATGCTCTTATTTCTATTTCTTCTTCACTATCTTGTTTAATTTCTATTTCATTATCAATTTTATTTTCTAATTTTGAATCATACTCTAATATCTTTAATGTTCTTAAAACCATTGGAATTTTATAGTCTGCTAAATCGAATAAATAGTTTAAATTTGTAATTTGTTTTTGATTTGTTAATTTTAAATACATATTTAAATCATTAATAAATAGTTGAATTCTTTTATTAAATGTAATTTTTTTATTTTTATATGTTGATGTATCTTCAAAATTTGGCATTGTTTTAATAATTTCATTTATTATATTTTTCGCGTCGTAATTTGAGTTTATTAATATGTTTTCAAAATTATTATTGTAATTATTTTTAATTGTTAAAATTATTTCTTTAAAATTGTTATATCTTTGTTCAAATAATGGAATTTCATTTTCACCAGAAAATATTTTTTTAAATTGTTTTTTTGTGATTTTATTTAAATTATCTATTTCAAAAAAATCTTTATTTTTTTTTAGTTGTTTAAGAAAAGAAAAAATTAAAGCGTATGAACCTGTATACTTTTCATTTTTGTAGGTAATGCTCCATTTTGGTTTTTGCCAAAATGAAAATGATAAACTAGTATAAATTAATAATAATAATCCCACTTGGTTTAAATTTAAATTTGTTATATTCTCAATATCAAGATAGTGTGACACTTTTTGTGATTTAAATTTTTTACTAAACTCTTCTAATCGATTTTTATTTATTTTAACATGTTTTGAATGTTTTACAACGTATTCTATATTTTCTAGATTTGACATTTTTTAATTTTATATTTATTTTTAACTCATTTTCGTTACAATGTAACGATAAATAGAATCTCACACCAACGCAATGGTTGTTGGAGGTTTTTAATTCACAATGTGAATTAATAAACTTTTAAATCTCCTGTAATTTTATTTATTAATTCTTCTGGTCCAGGTCCAATTGCTAGAACTGTTTGTGTTCCTGGCGCAATTTCTGTGTGTCCTGCATCTGTGATTAAAGAATTTACTAAATCTTTACTTTCAGCTAGTTCTTGAAATTTATACATATCTTCTAAACTCTCAACTTTTAGAGTTATTTTTTTCATTCCACTTGATTGCCAGTTTTTTAATAATTTCTTATTTACTGTAAGTGCACAGTTTACAGCGGCGTGTGCTACTTGCGCTGCTACTTTTCCTTTTGACATTTTAATGTCAGTTCGTACTAGAATTACTTGTTTTAGGTTTGCCATTTTGATTTTATTTTAGTTATAATAATTTTAAATTAAAAACTTTTATAAATATGATTTTTATTTTAGTATTATGAATGGATTTTTAATTATGATAGTTAGTGCTTTTTTATATTCTTTAAAAACAATTATTACTAAACATAATTTAAAAGTTATAAGTTCTAATTCTATGATTTTTATTACAACAGTTATTTCAAGTATTATTTTATTTCCTTTTGTTTTGTTTTATGGATTTCCAGAGTTTTCATTTAAATTATTATTTTTTATAATTATTAATGGAGTTATTTTTTATTTTGCTAAATATTTTGCGTTCCGCGCTTTACAAAAAGAAGATATATCAATTATTGCGCCACTTACTGGTGTTGTTACTTTAATGGTTATGATTACATCATTTTTTATTCTTTCAGAAAGTCCAACTTTATTTGGATTTTTTGGAATTTTATTAGTTGTAATTGGAGTTTATTTATTAAATACTCAAAAGTATCACACTAAATTATTAGATCCTATTAAACATCTCTTTACAAATGAGGGAACTAAGTTATATATGATTGCAACTTTATTTTATGGGTTTGTTGTTGTTTTAGATAAAATGGGTGTATTGTTATCAAGTCCTTTGTTTTGGACTTTTATTATATCTGTTGTGATGGCTGTTGTAAGTAGTTTTAAATTTAAAAAGAATTTTAAGAAAGAGAAAAAGTTCATTATTTCAAGTTATAAACCTTTAAGTTTGATTATTGTTTTATATATTTTAGTTCATTTGTCGCAAATGTATGCAATCACTTTAATTTTAGCATCTTACGTCTCAGCGCTTAAAACTTTAAATGTTTTGTTTACAATTTGTATTGGAGGATTATTTTTTAAAGAAAAAAATTTGTTTAGAAAGTTTTTGATTGGATGTGTAATTATTGTCGGTGTTATGATGATTATGTTGTTTTGACACCTAAATTTTATAAACTTGGATGATTTTATTTTTATTAGAATATATAATTTCTTTATTTTTAGAAGTTATATGATATTTATAATAAATAAATATAAATATAAATGTAATTACAATGTAATTAAATTTAGACACAGATTTTCCAATGGAAAATGGTGCCATTTTTTATTTATTATGAATAAATTCATAAAAAATAAAAAATGGTGCTTGACAAATTAGGAAGTTCTTTAAAGGACGCGTTATCAAAAGTAAAAAATTCAATTACAGTGGATAGAACACTTGTTGAAGAGGTTGTTAAAGAAATTCAAAAGTCTTTACTTGGGTCTGATGTGAATGTGCGGCTTGTTCTTGAACTTACAAAGTCAATTCGTGATAGAGCAATTAAGGAAAATACTTCTGGTCTTGATAAAAAAGAACATTTAATTACTATTATTTATGAAGAATTATCTAAATTTATGGGTTCTGGGGAAGAGTTTGAGTTAAAAATAGATGTTCAAAATAAAATTTTACTTGTTGGGTTATACGGACAAGGAAAAACTACAACAACTGGAAAATTAGGTTTATATTTTAAAAATAGATCAAAGAAAGTTGCAATGATTTCCACAGATACGTGGCGTCCTGCAGCTTATGAACAACTTAGACAGTTAGGAGAGAAAATTGAGATTGATGTGTTTGGAGATCCATCATTAAAAAGTCCAAATGAAATTTATAATAAATATAAATCTGAACTTGAAAAATATGATATTGTAATTATTGATAGTGCTGGTCGTGATAATTTAAATGAAGAGTTAGTTGATGAAATCATTTCTTTAAATAAGATTGTAGGTCCTACTGACACATTTTTAGTTATGGGTGCTGATGTTGGACAAACTGCGCAAAAGCAAGCTCAAGCGTTTAAAGATAATTTAGATGTTTCTGGTGTAATTATTACTAAAATGGATGGAACTGGTAAAGGTGGAGGTGCATTGTCTGCATGTTCTATTGTTGGAGCTCCTGTTAGATTTATTGGTGTTGGTGAGAATGTTGAAGATTTTGAAAGATTTAATTCTGAGAAGTTTGTGTCTGAGTTACTTGGTATGGGGAATTTAGAAGGTTTACTTGAAAAGGCTAGGCTTGCAGTTTCTGAAGCTGATGCTGAGAAGATGGGAACTCGTATGATGTCTGGTGAATTTAATTTAAATGATTTATACGACCAGATGGGTGCAATGAAGAAGATGGGTTCAATGTCTAAAATTATGAATATGATTCCAGGATTAGGTGGAATGAATATTGATAAAAATATGTTAAATTCTCAGGAGGAGAAAATGAAGAAATGGAAGTTTGCTATGGATTCAATGTCTAAATATGAGAAGGCAAATCCTAAAGTAATTTCTACAAGTAGAGTTGAAAGAATTGCCAAGGGAAGTGGAATGGAGTTATATGATGTTCGTGAGTTATTAAAACATTTTAAACAAACTAAAAAAATGATGGAAGCTTTTACAAAGCCTGGCGCTATGGATGGGTTTGATGAGAAGAGTATGGAGAGTCCTGATGGGATGATGGATATGATGAAAAAGCTTGGCGGAAAGAAGATGATGAAGCAGATGGCTAAGGGTCGTAGATAGGTTTTAAAATAAATCTTTGATTTATTTTTCTAGATATGATTATACTTCTCGAACATGTTTTTAAACGGATGCTTTTTGCCCAGAGCACTTACTTTTTTAGAATCGCGCAGATTTATACTCTAGTCGCGATTCAAAAAGCAAGCACTCTGAACAAAAATCCTCCTAAGTTCAGACCTTTTGTTTTAAGGATTGTTTTTTCTTCTTTCTTATTTATACTAAAGTTTTTAGATATAATAAATATAATTTATTTGTGATTAAAATTTCAAGACTAATTTTATGGATTGGTGGATTATCTTTATTTTTTCTTGGAACTAAAATTGCTCAAGTGGATTTTAGTTATTTATTAGTTTTTTATTATGTTTTACTTAGTTTCCCAGTTAATGTTATAGTTTATGGATTAAATGATATATATGATTATGAATCAGATAAATTAAATCCTAGAAAAAATACTGCTCAGGGTTTAATTTTAGAAAAAACATATCATAAACTTGTTTTAAAATATGTTTGGATATTTTCACTTTTATTTATATCTATTTCATATCTTGTAAATTTATATGTATTTCTATTTTCAATACTATTTGTTCTATTATGTTATGTGTATAGTGTACCTCCAATCAGACTAAAAACTAAAGCTCCTATTGATTCTATGGTTAACGGTATTGGTTATACTTTATTTTTCATATTAGGTTTATATTTTAATGGTTTTAATGGATTGTATTTAGAACTTATTTTAACTTTAGTCTTTCTATTTTTCGGAGGACATATATTTTTTACAGTTCTAGATTATGAATCTGATAAAATCGTTGGAGATAAAACTTTTGCAGTAAAATATGGTAAAAATTTCGCATTATTTATATCTTTTAAAACATTTACATTAGTTTATATTTTAACATCATTTCAAACACAGATTTTAAATTATTTTTTACTTTTAATTATATTTTTTAGTTTTTTAGCATTTTTTGTTGATTTAGAAAAGTATAAAAAATATGCAATTTATGGAGCTATTTTTATGACAATTATTTTATTTATTTATTTTATTATTTATTTCATCTAAAGATAATAATTTTACTTATTTTTAAAATAATTATTTTCATTAAAATACTTTATTATGTTATTAAATAATTCTAAAATTTCTGGAAATTATTTAAAGTATTTTTCTTTTTTATTTCTTAATTTCTCTTCAGTAAAATTATTAAAACATTAATTCAATTGAACGTTTTCTGGTTGATAGGATTGAAAATATTAGAGCTTGCATTT
>JABSQY010000074.1 GCA_013215525.1 Nanoarchaeales archaeon
AAACTTTTAAAAATAAGAAATAAATAAAATTATTATGAATAATAAATTTTATTTAGGTTTAGGTTCAAATATTGGGAACAATGAATTAAATTTAAAAAAAGCAATTAAAAAATTAGCTGAAAATGGAATAAAATTAATAAAATCTTCTTCATTATATGTAACAAAAGCACAATATTATGAAAATCAAGACGATTTTTTAAATCAAGTAATTGAAGTTAAAACAAAACTTTCACCTTTTGAACTATTGGACACAATTGAGAAAATTATGTCTGAAATGAAAAGAAAAAGATTAATTAAATATGGTCCAAGAATAATAGATATAGATATTTTATTTTATAAAAATATAGAAATTAATAAAAAAATTCTAACAATTCCACACAAATTAATGTTTGAAAGAGATTTCATATTAAAACCATTATATGAATTAAATAAAAAGATAAATATTAAAAATAAACCGATCAAACATTGGATAAATTTATTAAAATTATATTCTAAACAAATAAAAATTATGGGAGTCTTAAATGTAACTTCAAATAGTTTTTCAGATGGAGGAAAATTTGATAATTTAGAAACTGGAATAAAACAATTTAAAAAATTATCAAAATATTCAGATATAATTGATATTGGAGCAGAAAGTTCAAGGCCTGGAAGTTTAGCAATATCAGAAAAAGAAGAATTAAATAAAGTAATTCCATTAATTAAAAAAATACGAAAATTAAATAAAGAAATATTAATATCAATAGATACAAAGAAATCAAATGTTGCAAAGCAAGCGCTCACAGCTGGAGCAGACATAATTAATGATATAACTGGTATGAAAAATAAACAACTAAGAAAAGTAGCATCTGATTTTAATTGTCCAACAATAATTATGCATATGAAAGGAATACCACAAACAATGCAGAAAAATCTAAAAACTAATTTAGATATTATTAAAGAAATTAATGATTTTTTTAAAAATCAAATAAAAATTTGTGTGGCTGATGGAATAAAAAAAGAAAATATATTTATAGACCCCGGCATAGGTTTCGGAAAAACATTTAAAGATAATATAACAATTATAAAAAATTTAGATAAATTTAATATTCATAATTCTCAAATTTTAATAGGATTATCTAAAAAAAGTTTTTTTCAAAAGATAACAAATACTCTAGTTTCACAAAGGCAAGAAGAAACACTAACAGCTAATTTAATTTCAATTCAAAATGGTGCTAAACTAATTAGAGTTCATGATGTGAAAAGTCATTATAAAATGTTAAAAGTATATAATAAATTAAAAAATTAATTTTTCTTAAATTCACAAGAATTTTCTTCCATATATCTAGTTGAAATATAACTTTCACGAATTTTTCCAGCTAAATAAAAACTACCAAGAACAATCACAGTATAATCATCTTCATACTTTTGAATACTTTTCATTGGATTTAAACTAACCTCTCCACAATTAAAATGTTTTTGTAACTCATTTGGGTCATGAAATTCTCGAATAAAATCAATTTTAGTCCAAATAATTTTATCAAATAATTTCAAAACACATTTTAAATCATCTTTATTATGATTTTTAACCATGCCAATCACTGCAACCTTTGGCCCTTTCACTGCTTTAATTTTATTATAAACATCTTCAAACCTTACTTTAGAATGGGCTCCATCTAAAATTACTTTTTTATCTACTTTTTCAAATCGACAAGGTAATGTAACAGAAGGCACTTTATTTAATTCTTTATTTAAAATTTCTTCACAAACTTTCACAGCAAGCATCTCATTCTCAAACTCATAAAATTCATAAAATTTAGGTTTAACAACTGCATTTTTAATAAAATATTCTTTTAATTTTTTTTCATAAGTTAAAAATTTAATAGTATCAGACGTCACAATCCCTAACTTTTTATCTGCAATTTTTTCAGTTGTATGTCCTAAAATATCAACGTGGTCGTAATCAATAAATGTTAATAAAGAATAACGAGAACCAGAAATTGCATTAGTTGCATCAAAATCCCCTCCAAGGCCAACCTCACAGATCAAAGTATCACACTCCTTTTTCTTCCCAGCAATAATTCCAACTAAAATTAAACATTCATAATAACTAAGTTTAGTTTCATTTTGTTCATACACTTTTTTAATTTCAACTAAAATTTCACAAAAAAATTCTTTTTCAATTAATTTTCCAGAAATTCTAATTCGTTCAAGAACAGTTTGAATATGAGGAGAATATAAAGTTAAAGTTGATGTATTATTTTCTAATAAAATTTTTTCAATTGCTCGACACGTTGTACCTTTTCCAGCAGTTCCAGTCACAATAATTCTATTTTTATAACTTAACTCAGGTCTATCAAACTTATCCAAATAAAAATTAATTTTTTCTAAAGAAGGTATTTTTTTAAAAGCAAATTCAGCTTCAAGTGATTTTAGAAATAAAAACCCTTCATCAATTGTATCCATATTAGTATTAAAATTTACTTAATTAAAAACTTTACTAATTTTTCAAATCAAATCAGACAAATTAATTAACTTAAAATTAATTAAACTAGAATATAAAAATTTATATAATAAATAAACAAATATAAATTATGATTAAAAAATATAAAAATATTTTATTTGATATGGATGGTGTATTAATAAATTCTATGAAATATCACACGACTGCATGGCAACACGCATTCAAACAAAACAATATTTCAACAACTGATAAAAAAATTATGGAACTTGCAGGAATGACATCAATAGATACAATTAAAATAATTTGTAAAGACAATAAAATTAAATACAATGATACTTTAATTACTAAAATAAAATCAGACAAAGCAAAAGAGTTAGACAAAATATTTCGTGTAGAACTTTATGATGGAGTTTATGAGGAACTAATTAAATTAAAAAAGAATAACTATAAATTAGCACTAATCTCTGGTGCAAGAAACTATGAAGTACAAAAAACAGTAAAAACTCATTTTAAAAATATCTTTGATTTAGTAATTAGTGGTGATGATATAAAACTTGGAAAACCAAATCCAGAACCATATCAAACAGCAATTAACAAATTAAATTTAAATAAAAAAGAAACAGTTGTTATAGAAGATGCATTAAGCGGCATACAATCAGCAAATTCAGCAGGAATTGATGTATTAGCAATAACTACTTCATTTCCAAAAAAAGAACTCTTAAACGCTACATTAATATTTAACAATCATAAAGAATTATTTGATTATTTAAATCAAAATTAGATTTTAATTTAATGTTCTTATTTAAAGATAATTAATCATAAAAATTATATCTATCATTTTCAATAATTAATTCTTCAATTTCAACTTTATCTGTTAAAATTTTAATCTCATTAGTTCCAATTCTTAATAAATCTAAAATTGATTCAATCTCATTTCTAACTAAAGTAATTTGATGATTATTAATTTTCACATCAATCACAGTTCTATCAAAATCACCATACATAATCACATCACCAATTCCATTATAATTATTTAAATGAAACTTATAATTTTTCTAATCATTATAATAAATTTTATTAATTCCATAACCTAATTTATAGAATCCATCTGTCTCAAATTCAATTGTATTCTTTTCATCATCACCATTTAAAATATTTAAAGGAATATTCCCAGTAATTTTTGTATTTTGATTAACACAATTAGGATTATTATTTAAAATGATATATCCATTAACTGTAACTTTAATAGCTTCAGACACCTCACGTACATCCTTACAATCAACAAGTACATCAATATATACTCTCTCTAAAAATTCATCATTCTCAATTTGAAAATTAAACTCTCTTTTTTTATTACTTGTATCTTCGGAAATCTCTGCAATTTTAAATCCTGAAAACTCAATTTTATTCCAATTAAATAAACTATAAAAAGCAGGTTTTTCAATCTCTAAACTCATCTTCATTGTTGTAAAATTTTCTGGATTATTAATTCTAACTGGAATACTTAAAGGTAAATCTGCACTTTTAATTAAAGTTCTTAAAACTTCATGTCCATTATATTTAACAATTACAGGATTATCCCCACTTAATCTTTCAGCATTAAAATAAACTAAAATTGATTTTACATCTTCTGGATTTTTAAAACTCAAATCAAACTCATACATATTTTTAGAAAACATATTAGCATTTAATCTAAAACTATTTCCAATATATACAATATCAACTTTTTCCTCAGAACCTAGTTCAATGTTAGGAAAACTTTCAGTCTCTTTAACTTGTCGCCCTAAATTTGTATTCTCTAATTTCCAAATAATATTTTCTGAATCAGTCCCATAATCATTGTTATCATTATTAGTGCGAGAATTACTACTTGAAGAACTATTATCAACAAATGC
Organism: Nanoarchaeales archaeon; assembly: GCA_013215525.1. GTDB lineage: Archaea > Nanobdellota > Nanobdellia > Woesearchaeales > UBA583 > UBA583. The sequence continues at coordinate 4,336 of JABSQY010000074.1, forward strand.
CCCTCCTAAAAATAATAAAATAGCCATAATCATAATTCCAACACCAACTTCATTTATAGCCTTTTTTCCTAGTTTTTTTAAATTTAAATTTTTCATTTTACAATCTAGCCCTCACATGTCTTTTAAATATATCAATAACTCCATCAATATCTTCATTTGCTTTTTTCTTAATACTTTTCATAGTATTTCTTCCATGAAATTTATCCATCATTTTTGCAACAAAATTCATAAAAGGTTCTAAACTCCTTTTATCATACCAATTAGCATCTCCGTGCGCCACAATATCTAATTTAGCATATCCTTTCACAAAAAGAGTTTTCTTACCATCAACCTCAATTTCAACCTCTTCACCATCTAATTCAAGTTCAATATCAACCATAATCTTAAAATAATCAGCGTAATAAAAATCTCCACTTAAAATAGATAAAAGATGTCTGTGGTTTCCATCATTTTTTTCTGTAACATCATCTTCACCCCAATCATAAGCTCTTTCTTTTTCAAGATAATCTCTTACTGCATGATATGTTTCAGGAAGATTAAAATATCCTTCAATTTTAATCTTCTTTTGTCTTGTTAAAGGTACCTTATCTCCCATATTTCTAATAATTCATCACATTTACAATTTATAAGCTTATCTTGTAAAAATTTAAAATGAATATATTATAACATTATTTTTAATATAAATAACAAATATTTTTATAGAATAAAAAATATAGAATCTTTATGGAAAGAAAATGTATACCTGATAATGCAAAAATTGTATTTAATGGAATTTTATTTGATGTATATCATTGGGAACAAAAAATGTTTGATGGAACTATAAGAACATTTGAAGCAGTAAGAAGAATCCCAACAACACAGATACTAGCAGTTACAGAACAAAAAAAAATAGTTATACTATCTGAAGAGCAACCACACTACGGAACATACATATCTGTACCAGGTGGACAAGTAGAAAGAAATGAAACAGTACTACAAGCGACACGTAAAGAACTAATAGAAGAATGTGGACTTACATCAGACGATTTAAAATTATGGAAAATTACAAATTCAGGTGGAAAAGTAGATTGGGAGTCTCATTACTATATTGCAAAAAACTGCAAGAAAACACACAAAGCAAGAGGAGATTCAGCAGGAGAAAAAATCAAAATGGAAGAATTAGATTTTGATGACTTTATAGAAAAAACACAAGACAAATTATTCAGAAATAAAATGTTTCAATTAGAAATATATAAAATGATTAAAGAGAACACTCTTAAAGAATTTAAAAAATTATTATTAGATTAATTAAATAAAATAAATATGGATTTCAAAAATAAAACAGTTTTAATAACTGCTGCAAGAAAGGACACAGGACAAAGGATTGCATTATCATTTGCAAAAAAAGGAGCAAAAGTAATTATTACTGCAAGAAATAAAAAAGATTTAAATGATACAATTTTAAAATTAAAAAATATTAATGCTGATTTTTTAGCATTAAAATTAGATGTAACATCATACAAAAATTGTGAAACTGTAATTAAAAAATCTTTAAAAAAATATGGAAAAATTGATTACTTAATTAATAACGCATCAGGTTATTTAACTGGTTGTAACTTGCAAGATTTTTCAATAAAAGAAATTGATAATCAAATAAATTCAACATATCGTGGAGTTATTTATATGTCAAAAGCAATCTTAAATCATTTTATAGAAAATAAAACTGGGGTAGTTGTATCTATGTCATCAACTGCAGGAATAATAGAAGATTATAGTAACTCAGCATTATACTCAGCAGACAAAACAGCAATCATTAAATTTTCAAAAACAATGAATGAAGACTTCAGTTCAAAAGGAATTAAATTTAGATGTATAATACCAGATTCAATAAGAGAAAAGAAATCAAAAGATTCAATATCATTTGAAAATGTATGTAATACAATTATGATGCAATGTTACGAACTAAATAATGAAAAACTTCAAACAATTACATTAAAACCTTAAAAAGAATTATTCTTTTTACAAACTTTATTCTTTGTAAACTAAATGACAAACAACATCGTACAATGGAGCAAGCACTTTAGTTTTCTCATGAAAAGTTAAAACATTATTACGTAATCTATAATTCATAATATCACTAACTTTAGAAATAATATTTTTTTGTTTTAATTCTTTAAAACCAGTAGCTTCAGTATATCTTAAAACTTCACCTTCATCCATTTTTCCATCTTCAATTCTATGAAGTGTTGATAAAATTTCATGTTCTTCAATAAATTCTTTCACATCAGGATTTAAACCTTTATACTTATCACCTTGACGTAAATCTCCGTGATGAATATTCATAATTTCTATGTTTTTATTACGAAATTTTAAAAACTCAACAAATGAAGTTGGTAATAATTTAGAAAAATTATTAGTAACAATTAAATCAGGTCTAAACTCATCAATAAACACAGATAAATTATCAAAATATTTATTTTTATCTTTATCAAATAATTTTTGGTAATTAAAAGTAAAAGGATAAAAATTTTCCATATCTTCATATTCAAAAGGAAACTTTCTATCTAAAATTAAAAAAACATCAAACTCAAAATGATACTCTGCAAAGCTTTTAGCAAGGTTTACAAAAGAGGAACTAAGAAATATAACTTTTTTACGATTTAACATTCTTTCCTCATCCATACTAAAAAAAGTCAATCACCCTTTAAAAAGCAAACCATTATGACACCACATATCTATAAATCAATAAATTAATATAGTTGTTATGTCATTAGAACCAATTCAAAAAGAAGTATTTAAATCAATGATTGATTATATTGAAGAAGAATTAGTTGGAATAAAAATGTTTAATCCATATATTTGTGAAATTGCATTTGAAAATCTTGAAGATAAAAAAGTTGTAAAATATTTAAATGATTTAGAAACTTTTTATTTTAATCAAATATTTGACGTTTTAGATAAATTATCAATCTCTAATTTTTTAATTAAAAGAAAATACAAATCTTTTTCAAAATCAATTTTAAACCTACAATCACAATATGTCTCTTATTTAAAATATGATAAAAAAGGTTCAAGTAGAGAAGCATTATTAAAAGTCCACCTAAACTACATTAGAGAATTAGACTTATACGCGAAAATTTACGCTTTAATTTAAAAAACTACTAAATAACGACTTAAATTTATAAATGATGAAGTTAAATTATTATTATGTCAAACATTAATTTCACAGTTACAGAAGTAGCTTTTTTAAATATATGTAAAACGTATATAAATAAACATTTATTGAAAAAAAATGGATTTAGTGAAGCTTTTTTCAAAAATATATCTGATGAAAATAAACTTATTTTTTATAATGAGTTTAAAAAATATATTGAAACTCAGAAATTGGATGTTTCGCATTTTAAAAATAAAGAGCTTCTAAGTTTAATAACTTTTTTTAAGAGTAATTTTGAAAGTAAGAATATTTCAGTTAAGTTGCTAAACTTTATACTCCAATTAAATAAAACTTTAGGAGATGATGGTATACCTGCTCGTCCATCTTTTATACAATTCATGTTTAAAGGTATAATAGATAAGTTCTATAATCATAAAAAAATTGCCATAACAATACTTTCTGTAAGTGCAGTGACTTGGTTTAGTTATGTAGCATATCAAGATAAAAATATAGAAGATTGTCAGTCATATTATGCGACACAACTTGAAGTAGGAGCATCTATAGATTCAGAATATCAAAGTTATTGTAGTCCAGTAATAGATAATCTCAAACATGAGTTAAATAAATTATCTCATGGGGATTTAAACGATTTAAAAAATTACCCTACTGAAAAATTAAGAACTGATTGGAAACAAAGTTTTGATACATCAATGATTGAAATTAGAAAAGAAACTCCACATATTTTATCTTTATTAAAAGATTTAGACAAATTAAATGATAAAAATTTATGGTCTGTTAAATTTTTTTCTGAAAATAAAAATATAAATGATGAATTAAAAATCAAATTACATAATTTCTTAGAATTATTAACTTTAGGTAAAACTTCTTTAAATAAACTTAAATCTTTAAATAATAATTCATCCGAAGATTCATACAGTTTATTGGAATGGTATGAAAAAATAATTTTCATAAAAATAGAACTTTTTAGAGCTTCAAATCCAAATATAACTATGAACTCAAAAGAAATATTTAAAGAGCTTTCAACTGGAATCAACGAA
>JABSQY010000075.1 GCA_013215525.1 Nanoarchaeales archaeon
TAATTGCATATGATGTTTTAACTTTATCAAATAATGATTTATTTTCAGTTCCTTATGGAGTTGACTATCAAAGAATGAACATGGAAGCAGGTTTAACTGATGGAAGTGCAATTTTTGAATATAAAGAAGGAAATTGGACAAACATTGAAGTTGATGGAAATGATAATGCAATGTTTAAACCTTTGATGGGATATAAATTTCAATCAAACACTAATATAAATTTACCAATTTACATTGATGAGAATTATGACATTTCAGAAATTAAACGAGAATTAGATTCGAATTTTAATTTAATTGGACTAAATTCAATTTATGATAGAATTATATCTGATTATTTAGGTACTTCAATTAATTTTAATGGTTTATATGATGATAATGGAAATCCAATTACTACTAATGATTTAAATCCAACTAAATCTTATTGGATTTCAGTAAATGGAATTGTTGGAGAAAATAAAATTTTCTATGGAGTATCAGATGGATTGTTTAATCCAACTCAATAAAGATTAAATTTAAGTTAATTAATTAAAATTTAATTAATTAATTTTTTAATTTTTTTTAGTTTTAACAATTAACTATTTAAATATTAAAATACAAATTAAAATAAAATGAACAAAAAAAATAAAAAAGTAATCTCAGTACTTAGCACATTAGCGCTTTTAAGTTTTGTATCAACTGGAATTTTCGCAATTCCAAACGATCCAAACAGTTTTTATGGTGATGTGACAATTGATAATAAAATAATTCCAGATTCAACTTTAAATTATTACTTAAATGATGATTTAATTGGAACTAAAGATATTAAAAATTCAAAGTATGGAATTAAGTTTGATAAAGTTGTACTAACTGGTAAAAATGGAGACAATATTAAATTTGAATTTGATTCAAGTTCAATAGATTGCGCATCAGCTACAAGTACAATTGAGTACACATATGTTGAAGGTGAAATTAAAAAATTAGATTTAGATTTTTCAGGAACAAACACGTGCGCAGACACAACTGAGGAGACTGAAACAGAAACAGATGCTGGTAACAGTGGCGGTGGAAGTAGAGGAGGAAGTTCTAGTGGAGGAAGTGGTGGAAATTCAAACACACAAACTGAAGATGAAACACCTCTAAATGAAACTAGAACTATTGAAGAAATAAAAAATGAAAAAGAGAATGAAAACTCAAATCATTTAAGAACTTCTAGTTTAATTCAAAATACTCAAAAAGATTCAACTGGACAAGTTGAAGATATAGAAGTAATTTCAGCAGAGAAATCAACTGATGAACAAACTAATTTAGAAATTAAAAAACAAATCACAAATAATGCGTTAGGTGGAAACATTATAGCAAACACATCAAAATCTTTATTTGGAGTTATAGCTTTAGTTTTATGTTTAACAAGTTTTATTGTTTGGCGTGAAAATAAAAAAAGAAATCTTAGAAAAAATAAAAAAGCAAAATTAACTGATTCAGAAATAGAATCTGAAATTATTTCAAAAGATGAAAATGAAACTTTAGATGATAATGACGAGTCAAAAGAAAACTAAAGTTTAAATAATAAAAACTTTATTTTTTATTTATGACAAACAAAACAACATACACAATTCTACTTCCACCTTCTGAAGGAAAAAATCCAAGTAACACAGAAGATAAATATTCTACAGTTAAAATAAATAAAAAGAATAACTATTTTACAGATTTAGATAATTTAAGATATGAAATCTCAACATCGCTCCAAGATCAATTAATTAAATCAGAACCAGAAAGACAAGAGAAAATATTAGAATTAAAAGCTAAAAAACTAGAAGATGCAATCAAAAAAACTTTAAACTTTGAAAATGAATTAACAACTTCAGCAATCAACAGATATGATGGAGTAATGTTTAAAGCAATTAATTTTAAAGAGATGAATGAGACTCAAAAAGAAAATTTTAATAATTCAGTAATCTTTGTTGATGGAATGTTTGGATTATTAAAACCTCAGGATTTAATTCCAGATTATAAATTAAAAATTACATCAAAATTTGGTAAATATAATATGACTAAATTTTGGAAAGAAAACTTATATTCTAAATTTAATAATTTATTTTCAAATACTCAATTAGTAATTGACATTTTACCAGGAAGTCATAGAAAAGTTGTAAACTTTTCAAACATTAATAATTATGTAGAAATTTTATTTGCAAAATTAGTTGATGGAAAATTAAAAAATGCAGGACACGAATCCAAGAAACTTAAAGGAGAAATTGTAAACTTTATAGTTCAAAAAAACGATACATCTATTGAAGACTTAAAAACCTGGAAACACTCTTTAGGATACTCTTATGATAGCAAAAACTCAAATGAGTATTTAATAATATACACAAAAGAAGATTAAAAATTATTAAAGTTTTTTAATTTCATCAAGTAAAATCTTTTGAAAACGTAAATATTCATCTAAATCAAACATTTCTCGATACAACAACTGTTTATTTTTATCGATAGAATAAGTTAATTGATTTAATTCAATTAATTTACGACTTTTCATTATTTCTTTTCCTAATTTCTCTCTTTTAGATTCGTAGAACAGTTTTAATTCTTTAATTAAATCTACAAAATACTTATCAACTTCATCAAACACGACACTATTTTTAGGAAACTCAATTTTATCAAAAATTACTGAAATTTCAGAACTAATATCTTGTACTTCACTCTTTTCTGGTTTAGAATTTTCAATTAATTTTTCAAAATCTTTATCAAATTTAGATTTTGTATCTATTTTTAGAAACTTTTTAATAAAATTCATGTTATTTTCTGCCCCCCTGTAAATAAATTTTCGTCAAATTTATTCAAATTATAGTTAGATACTAAAAAAAGTAGTATATAAAGCTTAAGTTTAATTTAAAAATGATAATTAATTAACAAATTTATCCTTTTATTTAAAATCATAAAAAGCACAAGAAACGTTTATAAAGTAGATAATCTTGTATTTAATTATGGGAAGTTTAGTAGCATTAATGAGTTCAGATACAAAAAACTGGAAAGAAGTAGCTGATTTAATTAAATGTTCTAAATGGGATAATGTTTATTTAATTTGTAATAAACTAGCATTTAATAGTATTAATCTAGAAAATGTTCAAAAATTCGAGTTTGATGAAACAAATCCAATTATGTCTATTTTCGGACTTACAGATACTTTTAAATCACAAATAGTTGATTTTGAAGTATGTATTAATTTATCTTCTGGAACGGGAATTGAACATATGGCTTTAGTATCATCTCTTCTAAAATCTGGATTAGGAATTAGATTTGTACATTGTGAAAATAATCAAATTAAAGAATTTGAAATTTTAAACGAAAAATACATACCGCAAGACGAGATAGACTTCTAAACAAATAAAACAAAAATGGATAACAAACAAAACCAAACAAAATACATAATTGTAACTGGTGGAGTGCTATCTGGTTTGGGTAAAGGAATTACAGCAGCCAGCATAGGATTATTTTTTTCTAACGATTACAACATTGTACCAATGAAATTAGATGGATATTTAAATTCAGACCCAGGAACAATGAATCCAATTGAACACGGAGAAGTATTTGTACTTGATGATGGATTTGAAGTAGATATGGACTTTGGACACTATGAAAGATATTTAGGAAATAGTGCAATTAAAGATCAATCTCTAACAATGGGGAGAGTTTTTCAAGAAATTCAAACAAAAGAAAGAGCAGGAGATTATTTAGGTAAAACTGTACAAATGGTACCGCATGTAACTAATCTAATTCAAGAAAAAATTCAAAATACAGCAAAAAAAACAAACGCTGACATTATGTTAATTGAAGTTGGTGGAACAATTGGGGATATGGAAACTGAATTATTCATTGAAGCAATTAGACAACTAGAACGAAAAGTAGGTAATCAAAATATGTGTTTTGTACATTTAACATACATTCCAATTCCTGGTGGAGTAAATGAACAAAAGACAAAACCGACTCAGCAATCAGTTAAAATGTTACAACAAAGAGGAATTTGGCCAGATTTCATTGTTGGAAGATGTAGTGAAGAATTAACACAAGCTACAAAAAACAAAATTGCATTATTTGCAAACATTGAACAAAAATCAGTTCTTTCATGTAAAGATTTAGATTCTGTGTATAAAGTTCCAAATCACTTCAACGATCAAGGATTCGTAGAACAAATAGCTAAAAAGTTAGAGATTAAATTAAAAAATAAAGATAAGTTAAATACTTGGAATAAATTATTAGATACTAAAAAAACAAATAATTTAAAAATTGCAATTTGTGGAAAATATACAGATTTAGAAGACTCATATGCAAGTGTTGTAGAATCTTTAAAACATTGTGAATATAACCTAAAAACAAATATTAAAATTGTATGGTTTGATACTGAAAACTTTAAGGATAATAAAACTAAACTATCTGGAATTGATGGAATTATTGTACCTGGTGGATTTGGAAGCCGTGGAATTGAAGGAAAAATTGATGTAATTGAATTTGCAAGAATAAATAAAATTCCATACTTAGGGATTTGTTACGGTTTACAATTAGCAGTAATTGAATTCTTAAGAAACGTTTGTAATAAACCTGATGCAACATCAATGGAAATCGACAACAAAGCGCAAAACCCAGCAATCACACTACTCGATGAACAACAAAACGTTGTAGAGTTAGGTGGAACAATGAGATTAGGAAAATATGAAGGAAAACTAAAATCTGGAATTGTAAAAGATTTATACACTAAACTAGATTTAATTAACAAAAATGGAATTGTATCAGAAAGACACAGACACAGATATGAAGTAAATCCTAATATCATTGAACTAATTGAAGAAAACGGATTAAAAGTATGTGGAAATTCAATTGAGCGAGATTTAGTAGAATTTATTGAACTAGAACAAACAAAACATCCATATTTTGTAGCAACACAATCACACCCAGAACTAAAAAGTAAACTAGAAAAACCGTCTCCATTATTTTATGGATTAATTCAAGCTGCTTTAAAATTAAAGAAATAATTATAAATTCTTTAATTATTACTCTTTTTACCATATATTGATATGTTTTTCAAGTTTTGAAACTAAACATTTAAATACTAAATATACAAATTCTATACTATGACAGAAAAATCATTTAACTTAAAGTTAACAAAAAAAGAAGTTCTAGTGTTAGATCACGGAAGATTTAAAGGAATGGTTGATTTATTAAACTCAGTTGAAAAATCAATTAACGCAAAAATGGAAAAGGGAGAAAAAATCGACCAAACTACATTAATCGGAGTTTTAGCAGCTCACAAGATTCAAGCAAGTAAAATGTTAAACAAAACATCACAATTTTTATCAAAGTTCGCTGAAGGTGAAGAAACTTCTGCAAAAACAACTAAGAAAGTTGCTGCTAAGAAGTAATTTTACTTCTTATTTTTTAAATTAATTAAAAAATTCTAACTATAATTCATACTTAAACTAATAGTTATACTATTTTTATTTATGATTTCTCTCAAGTTTTCGAACAATCCAAAACCCAAACACAAATAAGATAACTAAATTAAAAACTAAACCAACACTAAACACATCAACTTGCTCAGCAATGTTTCTAATTGGAATAAATAAAGTTCCAAAAACTAAACCTAATAAAAAATATAAAGTTTTACATTTATCTTTTGAAAATAAAAACTTTACAACATGGCTCACAACAACAACACCAACTCCTGCACCAAACACAAACGGAATCAAATTAACTAAATCTAAATTTTTAACAAGTTCTACAACATACTCATACATTCCTAACATAACTAAAATAAAACTTCCTGAAATTCCAGGTAAAAATAAAGCAAAAATTGCTAAAAATCCTGATAACACAAGTAATAACTTTGAAGGATTAATAACTTCATTTGGAGAAAAGAATAATAAAAGTAAACCACAAATAAATCCGATTAATCCAAATAATTTATTTAAATTATTTCTCTCTTTAATATGTTTAGAAATAAATAATCCTGACGCTAAAATTAATCCTGTAAAAAAAGCAAAAACATAACTATAAAAATTTTCAATCAAATATGAAACTATTTTTGAACCCAACACAATTGCAAACAAAATTCCACTAAATAATATAATTAAAAACATAATATCTAATTCTTTAAACAATTTTTTTCTTTCTTTTTTTTCTTTACTAAAAACTAAATTAAAATAATTTTTCACATTTATATTCACAACTGCATTAATTAATCTTTCATAAATCCCTGTAATAAATGCAATTGTTCCACCAGAAATTCCTGGGATCAAATCACAAACTCCCATTAACATTCCTTTTAAAAAAAGATTAACTTTGGATGCCATTTTATTTCATACCAAATTTAGATTTAACAATTATGATATCTTTTTTAATTTGTAATTTTAATTCATTTATATCTTTAAACTTAATCTCTTCTCGAACTTGAAAAATTAACTCGCATTCAATTTTTTCATCATAAATATCTGAATCAAAATTAAATATATTTACTTCATAAGATACTTCATCTGAATCATCAATTGTAGGACGAATTCCAACATTTATAACTCCATAAAACTCTTCACCTAATACTTTAACAATAACACCATACACTCCAAACTTAATTTTATCTTTTCCTTTATAATTAATGTTTGCAGTTGGAAAATCTAAAGTTCTACCAATTTGTTCTCCTTTCTTAACTTGTCCAGAAATTTTAGTTGTACCATCCAGAATATTCATTTTAAAAAAATCTCCATTTTAAATATTTACAATCTCCAAATTATCTAAACTTTCTGCAAGCTTATAATGTTTCTTTGCAGCATTTTCAATAAAAATAATTTTTGGTTTATTACCACTCATATAAAATTTCAAAATATCTGAATCAGTTGGTTTTTTAGAAAAATAAACTGCATCCATTTTAATAACTAAATTATTAACTTTTAAACTTAAATTATACTTAACAAATTTTTCAGCAGTTTTTTTTCCTTCAACTTTCAAATAATTTTTTTTCAAATAATTTCTAATAAATATTTCTATTTTATCTTCTTGTTCAGGTTCATCTTCTTGAATCTCAAATGGATTTGTAATCTTTGCTCTTTTTTCTTCAACTGTTTCCTTTTTACTTTCATTCCTATCAATATGTTTTTGAGTAGGTCTAAAAGTTTCAATTACAGGTTCAACAGTTTGAACTTTCCTCTCGACTTTTTTAATTTCTTTAACTTCTTTTTTTACAACAGTTTTTGTTTTAGGTTTTTCTTTTTTCTCTTCAGAATTAGAACTTCCATTTAATGCATCAAGAATTTGAATTCTAGTTTCACCTAAATCTCGCATATACCAAATCCAAAATTTATACTTTTTATCATTGTGAATTATTTCAAGAGGAACTGAAAAATCTTTTAATCTTTCCGCTGCAAGCTTTTCAGGAATTGGAAGTGCACCATCATTTACAATTTGTTGGTTTTTTAACTTTAAAAATACTGATTGCTCATGAGACTTTAAATGTTTATCTCCAATAGTTGACAAACATTCAGGTTGGTTAATATCAAAATAATAAGGACTAGCGCCAAGCTTTAAATTAGTAATTCCTACAAGCTTGGATTTAGATAATTCTGATAATGCAGCAGATGCAATCATAGTTGAAGTATCAAACGTTTCAGAAACTTCAGTTGGAGTTACAAATTTTTTTTCAACTACAAAACGTAACAAATTATCTTTAGTTAAAATCATAAATATTATAATGGAAATAGTCTATATAAATATTCCTTGTAATTGTTTGTATATAAAATAAGTTATTTAAAATTATTTAAAATTATTTTTCAGTTCTTCATACAATCCACTTGTAAATTGTCGCCACATAATAACTTTATTCGTAATTAATAATTGTGTATCAATAATATTATCTCCAATTTTTTTCTCTAAATTATAAATTGTATTATCTAATTCTTCAGGGGTTTTAGCGTATAGATAAATCACCAAATCAAATTCTCCAAAAAACTTAGCAGAATAAAAGATATTATTTAAATCAACAAATGACTCTTTAATATCTTTATCAGTGGTATTAGGTTTTAATTTAATCATTAAAGTATACATAATATATCCTAATTTATTTGAATCAACTCCTGCGCAAAATGATGAGATTACTTTATTCTCAATTAATTTAACAATACTAATTATTACAGTTTTTCAATCAATTGAAATATTTTGTGCTATTTTATTTAATCCAATAATTGGATTAATAGACAATTGATTTAAAATTTCAATTTCATTTTTTGAGACATCATACTTTTTTACTTTCTTTTGTTTTAAGAGACTTGATTTATCTAATAATGAAGTAAATGAATAATCATTTTTTTTTTATGATTTTTAAATTAAAATTTAAATCAGGATTTAATTGAGAAAATTCAATATCATAAAGATGAGTCAAAACTGTATACTTTTTAACTTTATTTTCACAAAGTT
>JABSQY010000076.1 GCA_013215525.1 Nanoarchaeales archaeon
TCCCATATTTATTATATTACGTTGAGCAAATACTGCTCTTATTTATTGGATTATTTGTTTTGGTCAGAGCCTCTTCTTATTTATTACATTATTTTGGATATAGTCTTCCTTTATTTATTACATTATTTTATAAAGCTATAAATTCTAATGTTTATATGAATGTTTTAAAATATTTAGATTTTAGAAATGGATATAATTACTTAGGTGACTCTCAAATTATATTTAGGCCAATATCTGAATATTTGATTATACATAATTACATAGTTAAGAAATTTTCTAAAGAAAAAGTTTCACAAATTTTTAGACAGGCTGCACTTGAAGATTGTTGTATTTGTTTTAATAAAATTACTAAAATTGTTGATATTAAAAAAACAAAAGATTGTGATGTTATGAAAATATTTTTAAAAAAAATTTCATTATTTGGTTTTGGAAGAGTTAAATTAAAATATATTTTTTCCGATAAAATTATTTTTTATTTAAAGAAAAGTTTTGCATCAAAAAGTTATAGATGTAGTTATGGTGAACTCCCATAAGTTTTAGTTGAAGATATTATTGGAGCATATATTGAAAATTATTTATGTTTTTATTATCGGAAAAAAGTTACTGTAGAAACTGTTATGAAAAGAGATGAGGTGTCGTTTGTTGCAAAAATTAGTGATTGTGATTTTAGTTTTAAACCTAAATATTCATATCCTGAAAAAGAAAGTAATGAAGATGTTAAACCTTATTTGAAATCAATTATTTATAGAAATTTAATTAGAAAAGATGATGGAGTTCTTACAATGGCAGGCATTGAGGCATATATTTGTCCATATTTATATATGTTAAAATTAGTTGAATTAATTCACTCTAAAAATATTAGTAAAGTTGATAAGTTTGCAGAAGATGTTGGAAATGTTGTTGGTAAGATAGAGTATTCGTGGCTTAGACCAATTGGAAAATTTGATAAAAATGAATTTTTAAAAAATATTAGTGAATTATATCAAGTAAATGGGTATGGTAATCTTATATTTGATAAAGATTTAAATGGATTTAAAATAATTAATAATTTAGATTGGTATAAAAAATATTTTGATGAAACTGTCATTTGTGCTATTAAGTTAGAAAGATTTAATATTGTTAAAAAATTTTTAGAGTATACTTTTGAAAAAGATTCAGAAATGAAAATAACTAATAATTATGCAAAATTATCATATAACTCTCAAATGCCGAAACTTTCAGAAGTACAAAAAAATATGTTTAATAAAGCTATATCTAATACTAAATTAGATAGAAAACATAAAAAATAAATTAGATTTATTAATTTTAAACTTAAATTAATAAAATCTTTATTTTATCAATTGTATCTTGTATTGTTTCATTATTTTCAACTAAAAAAACTTGTTTTCCTTCTTTATACCCTTCTTCTAAACTTTCATAAAAACATAAATTAAAACTTTCAACTTCTAAGTTATCTTTTATTTTTTGTTCGTTATATTTTCTATCTTTGTATATTTGTTTTAATTGTTTTAAATCTTTTCCAATAATTATTAATCTACTTATTAATTCTGGGTTTATAAAATGCGCAAAGTGTCCCTCTAGGATAGCATTGTCACCAAATTCTTTATTTTTTAATTTAAGTTCTAAATCATCTAATAATTTATCTAAATCAAAATCAAAAGTTTGTAATTTTTGTACATCTTCAATTTTGTATTCTTTTGCCAATTCATTTAGATTAATTAATTTGTAATCTAATTTTTCAGATAGAGTTTTTGCAATTGTTGTTTTTCCACTTCCAACACTTCCACTAATTGCTATAATCATTCTTATTCAACCTCCTTATGTTCATTATTTAATTTGTTTGATTCAGTTATATGTTTATTACAATTATCAATTATGTATTCTGCTTTATCTTTTGTATAATCTATATGATAAAATGCACAATTATGAGATTTTTTGATTTTGTTTGATTTGTTTAATTTTATATCAAATATATTTTTTAACAACATTTTTGTAACTCCACTATGTGATACTATTAAAATATTATCTTTTGAATCTTTATGTTTTTTAATTAAATCATCTATAAATTCAGAAACTCTTTTATCAAATTCAATCATTGATTCTCCACCAGGAGTTCTTCTTTCTAAATTTGTTCCTTGTAATGTTGAAAAATCCATCTCTGATTTTTTTTTACCAGTCCATTTTCCTCTGTGTATGTTCATTAATCTATCATCTAAGATTAAATTTTTATTTTGATAATAGTTAATTTGGTTCGCAGTTTTTTTAGCTCTTTTTAACGGTGATGAATATATATAATCAAATTTGAAATTTTTAAGTCTTTTTGCAATTAATTTTGCTTGCTCTTTACCTAATATAGTTAGTTGCGTGTCGGATTGTCCTTGGATTAATGCATCTCTGTTTGATGTGGATTCTCCGTGTCTTACTAAATATATGTTCATTGTGTTAGTTCTCCGTGTTGCGTTTGTGTTTGGTTATTATTTTGATTGTTTTGTGATTGGTTTTGATTATTTTGTTTAAAATATGATTCTAGTTTGTCATCTGGCAAGTTACCAAATAAGTCTGATACATATTTTTCTAACTCGTTATATATAAAATTTGTTAAATTTTCTACTTTTCCTGAGTCTAATGCTGATATATATTTTTCTCTATTTTTTACTGATATGTCAATCATTGGAAAGCCACTTCTATCAAGTATAAAGTTCATCAATAATCTTGCCATTCGCCCGTTACCATCTGAGAATGGATGAATTACTACAAAACGTAAATGAAATTCAGCTGCTAATTCAATTGGATGAATTTTATATTTATGTTTTTTATAAAAAGATAATAAATCTCGCATCTCATATGGGATTTGTAATGGTGGTACTGGAATAAAATCTGCGCCTTCAATAAAACGCATATCACATCTATATCCACCTTCAACAAATTCGTCATCAAATTCTTTAAATTCTATCGTTCCATTCATTAATTCTTCATGTAATCTTTTTATAAAATCTTGATTTAAATCTTCAATTTCATAAATCATATATTCAATTGCTTTTTGATGATTACGTACTTCAAGTAGTTCCAGAAGCATTTTCCCGTCTATTGATTGTTTTTTATTTATTATTAAATCAACTTCTGCGCGAGATAATGTATTTCCTTCAATTGAACATGAATGATAAGTGTATCCTGTTTTAAATCTTTTAATTAGTTGGTCTTTTCCAACTTTACTTAATAAGTTTAGTTTGTTAAAGAATTTAGTTTTTAATGTTTCAGCGTTTTCTAATAGATTTGTGTGTACTTTGTGTGGCGTATATTTTAGATTTGCACGAATTAGTTTTTGAATTTTTTTTTCTGTAAATTCTATTTCTAATTCTAAAAGTTGTTCTTTAGTTGGTTTATTTTTTCCTAAGTATTTTAAATTTTTTTGTGAAACACTATCTCCTCTTCTAAATGATTCGACATAGTAATAATATAAATCATTATTATTTTTTTTAGTTTTCACAAAAGCCATAGTAGAAGAAGTCTTTTATTGTTTATAAATTTTGGGCACTACATTTTTATTTTATCTTACTTTCGTAATCATCCATATTGTTACAATAATACTAAAATTAAGACACTAACTGATATAGCGATGCTATAATCAGGTGTCTGAATTTCAGCATTCTTGAAAAAATCTGAATGAGAAATCTAAATTAAAGCGAATTTAGCTTCGCGTTGGTTTCTGTTTTATTATTTTAATTTTTAGATTTATTATATAACATTTAAAATAAATCACGCATTATTATTTACTATGTTTTGGGTACTACATGTGTATATATGTTTGAAGTTTCAGAAGTTCAAACATTTTGAATTATTCGAACGAAGTGAGTTCTTCTCTTTTTTATTTATAAATGCTTTAGCTAGATATAAACATCAAGTATTTGGATTATTTAAAAAAATGTGAAGAACGTTAGTGATGATTATTTTTTTAAATTCTATATTTTAATTTCTTGTAATCAAAGAAATTTATATTTATATTCTAAAATGATTAATTTATTTTAGCGTAGCGTTAAAAAATAGATTAATTAGTTTTGAATTCTATTTTATTGTTTATTAAAACCAATCACTTGATTCATTTTGAAATCCTACGTGTAAATTTGGATAAATATTCATTTCTTCTAATGCTTGTTTTACTTGAATGTATGTGTTTGTATATGTGTTTGTGTTTTGTGAAATGTGAGATAAAATGATAGTTTGATTATTATTTGCAAATTCTTTTATTGCTTTAATCGATTGTGCTAAACTTAAGTGTCCTACATTTGAAGTTAATCTATTAATATATGTGTAATGAAATCTATCTTTATTTTTTGCAATTATTTCATCATCATAGTTTGCTTCAAAATAAATTATGTCTAATGTTTTTAAAATATGTTTAGATTCATTGTCTACGTGTCCTAAATCAGTAAATATTCCTAACTTCTTGTGATTATCGTTAAAGATAAAAGAAATTGCTTCACGGCTATCATGTGCTCGATTTAAAACTAAAATATTTAAATCATCAAAGTTTAATGTGTCGTGGTGTTTTACAATGTTTATTTGTTCTGTTTTATCTATTTTTAAGAAATCAAATGTTCCTTGCGAAATATATACTGGGATTTTTGTTTGCTTTAGAATTTGGTCTAATCCTGAGATGTGGTCGCTGTGTTCGTGCGTAATTAGAATTGCTGTAAGTTCATTTATATCTATATTTTTTTCTTCAAGAATTTCTTTAGTTTTTGTATAAGATAGTCCACAATCAACTAAAACTTTTGTTTTATTTTGTGATTCAATGTAGAATGAGTTTCCAGCAGAACCTGTTGAGAGTAAAAATGTTTTCATAGTATAAAAGTAAAATTATAGTTATTTAAATGTTTAGTTTAAAATATAGAATTTTTGAAAAAAATAAAATTAAAATTATTTAATAGAAATAATTTTCCCAGTATTATCTAATTCAACTCTTCTATTAGCACTAAATTCTTTAATGCCTATTAAAAGTAAATTTTTATTTTCATTTTCTTGTAAATCTGCATTAATTTGAGCCATCGCAGTTTCAGCATCTTTTTTAGATAAAAATTCAACTCTACCAGTTTCTCCTGAAAAAAAATCACCATTTGAAAATTCTAAAACATAAATTTTAATCATTCTAAATCCTTCAATTTCCGATTTAGGATATTTCCCAGTCCTTATATTTTCAGAAACAAAAGATTTTGTATCTTCACTTAAATGAGTGAAATCTGAATCTTTTTTATCTACACAACCAACTAAAGATAAAGATACAATAGCTGTAATAGTTGCTTTTTTTAATAATTTAATTATGTTAATCATAATCAATTATAAATTATTTAATTTATAAATATTATCTTTAACTAAATGTATAATTATAATTTATAATTATTTTATTAATTTCTCATAATGATTTTACTCATTAAATCTTGAGATACTTTTAGAATGTCTTGGTCTCCATTAACTTCTGTTACATCTCCTTTGTACACATCTAAAATTACTTCTTTTACTTCATCAAATGTTTTTAATCTTTCTGTAAAAACTTCTTTTGTATCATCTTCTCTTTGAATTAATGTTTCATTATCATCATCACATTTTCCAGCTACCTTTGAAGGTAATACTAAAGTATTATATCCTCTGTGACATTTAGGACAGTAATATCTGTGCGTAATTCTATCAATTAATTTCTTTTCATCAACATTTAGAAATACTAATTCGATTTCATAATGATGATTCATTAAAACTCCATATAACCAATATGCTTGATCAAGTGTTCTTGGTAATCCATCAATAATAATGTTTGATTTTCCATCAAAATTTTTTCTAGTTATTTCAAAAATATCTTTATCATCAACTAAAATTCCTTCTTTGAAAACTCTATCATATAATTCAGTCCCAGGTGTTAATTCTTTTTTAATTAAATCACTCATTACAAATCTTTGAAATCCAGTATTTTTTTCTAAATATTCTGACTGTGTACCTTTACCACTACCTGGAGCTCCAAGCATAATAATTGCTAATTTTTTTTGTTTATTCATTTTTGGTTTAATGTTTTTATTTTGTTTTATTATTTAAAATATTTTAAATTATAATAAACTATAATATATTACAAGACTTAAGAATATCCAAATTAGTATTGAGACTAATGAAATTGTTAAATATTGATTTTTCATCACTATTTAAATTAAGTGATTTTGGTATATAAACGTTTGCTCGAATTATAAGTTAGTAATTAGATGTGAATAAGAATGAGTTTAATTTATATATTAAAACTATAAATAAATCGAAATATATAATATTAAATTGTATAAAAATGTTTAATTTTATTGGATATTATAATTTATGATATTAATGGTTCTGTTCCACATAATCTATAATATTGTTCTTTGTTTAATAAATCTACATATTGATTTGAATTTGTATTATATTCATAACCTACTTTTGCACCAGCTGCTGCGGAACCTAATCTTGCAGTTAGTTTTAGATATCTTGTAACTTTATTTATATATTCTGAATTACCTGCTAATTTTTCAGCGTTATTTAAAACAGGAGTTAATTTTCTTATACTATTAATTTTTTTTTGTAGTAGTTTTAATTCACGTATGTTGTCTTGTGCTAGAAGGACATTCATTAAAACTTTTTCTAAATCTACATGTTTTAAAGTATCAATACTTTTTTCAGCTTGCTCATACATTTTATCAACATCTCTTATATATTTTTTATTTTTTGCAATTCCTGTACTAATTTCATCAATATTTTTTACACCTAATACTTCTAACTTTACAGCAATTGTATTAATTGTTTCTGAAAATTGATTTGAAAATTCAGTATTCATTCCTTTTAATTTTGTTGCTACTTCTTTTAATGCACCAATAGAACCATCAAATAATTTAACTATTTTTGATCCATATATTGGTTTTGTAAATCTAATCCCTTTACCCATATTTAATAATATTTTACCAATCCTTTCACCGTATGCTGCAAGCTTTATTGATGTATATATTGTTTTAATTATTGCTTTTGGTACAGATACTATAACTCCAAACCCCATTGTTGCAACAGTTTCTACTACAATCTCAGAACCAATACCTACTAGAGCTCCAGAGATTACATCAACTAAAATCTCAAATGATTCTTTATCAAGTCTATCATATCTATATACTACATATAAATCTTCATCTGGATAAATTGTTTTTTGAGCTAAGTCTAATAGTCCTTGATTTTTGTTTGATAGTTCAAGTACAAAAGGTCTTAATGCAGCATCTCCATCATCAATTAAAGAATATAGTTCATCAATCCCATCTACTACTTTTATTAATGAATCGTTTCTGTCATCATAATACATTAATCTCATTAAATCACTATAATATTCTCCTTCTCCACTTGATGATATCTTTTTATTATTTTGTGTCCAAGGTATAAAATTATCTGTGTAACTAATAGGTTCTATATTTTCATTTTCAAAAGTTAATTTTGCACATGTAAAACACCAGTTTCCTTCTGTTCCAAAGTTACCTAAAAAATCTTTTTCTCCACTTCCATATCTACTCCAACATTTAAGCATTGAATCTGAAATATCTTTATTGATTTCATTAAGGTCTTCACTTTCTAATTCTATTTGTTCTTTTTTACATTGAACATTTATATCTGCTACTAGTCCAGTTAATTTTCCAATTGATGAATCTTGTAATAATACAAAGTTTCTACATGCCATGTCCTCAGATTGTGATGTAACTATGTTTGATGTTGTAACAACAGTACTAAATAATAAATAACCTGTGATTAGAGTAATAATTGTACTTACAAAATAATTTACAGCTATTGCTTTTTTAGATAAAAATAATTTGTTTGAATTATTTTGTTTATTTGATTGGTTTGAATTATAATTTTTTAATTTTTTAATTTTAATTCTTTGAATATTTTTATTATTTTTATTATTTTTATTATTTTTATTCATTCTAGTTTTGCCCCCGGAATTTTTTGGAACTGACTTCCAGATAGAATTATGTCTATTTTAAAGTTACCATTTTTTGTTCTTATATTTATGTTTTCTATAAAGTATACATTTTTATCATCAACAGTTCCAAATCCATATTTATCAATTGAAAATCTTCTAATACTTTTTTCTGGAATTAAAATTCCATTTAGATAATAATCATTTCTAAATTCTGAGTTAGTATTTGGAATACTTCTTAAGTAATGTTCTCTAAAAGAATTAAATTCGATTTCTTGAGTTCCATATCCTTTTCTATAATATACTATATTTGAACTTTCAGTATATACATAATTACATACTTTTTCATTACAACCATTTACATGTTCATTAAATTCATAAAATTCAGTTAAACTATAAAT
>JABSQY010000077.1 GCA_013215525.1 Nanoarchaeales archaeon
AAATTCAAATAATCAGATAATTTCTACAACGGCTTAGAAATAATTGATTTCTTGACTTTGTAGAAACTATCTGAAAAATAAATTCAAATAATCAGATAATTTCTACAACGGCTTAGAAATAATTGATTTCTTGACTTTGTAGAAACTATCTGAAAATTAGAAAAATGAAAAAGGGAGGGGAAAAAAAATGAAAAAAATTACGGAGTTACAACCGCATCAATTTGAATATGACTTGAAGGTGGACCACCATCTTGAGCAAACTCCGCATTACCACCAGTTGTCCCAGGTCCACCAGCAGCACCTGCACCAACTCCAAGTAACTCATCACGATAAGGAGAAACATAAATATCCCCATTTAATCCATCTTGACCATCACTATAAAATGATGCACCTCCACCAGAACCACCTCCATAGTGATCGTTCTCATCCTCATCATAATAACCATATTTACCATCTCCTCCACTAAAACTTCCTACGTCCTCTCCACTATCTGAAAGTACACCAGATTTACTATAATATCTATGTCTACCAGTTCCACCAGACCCTCCATCAGTTACTGTGGACAAATATTGATAAACTCCAGACAATAATACTCTACCTCCCAATCCTCCCGCAGCATTAGGAGAATTAACACCATTACTACCATCTTTACCACCTTCAATAACCAAAGCCCCAACAATATGTGAATTAGTAATTTCTGTACCAGTAGTTCCAACTACAATAGAAATCACATCTCCAGGACTTACAGAATAGGAAAATTTTTCAACATGAGCACCACCACCTCCACCACCTCCTGATGAAGCACCATATCTAACATATCCTTGTCCATTTCCACCTTCACCACCACCACCAGTAGCAGTCACTAAAAGCTCATAAACATCAGCAGGCACAGTATAAGTCGTAGTACCAGCAGCCAAATATGAAGTTAAAACTTCCGATTTAAGACCCCTTCCATCCCCTAAAACTACAACCTCTAACTCAGAAGAACTAATTGCAACAAATGAAATATACTGTCCGACAGATAAAGTAATATCGTCGCCAGGTGCAAAAGTAATACTCCCATAAATATTATAAATTGGATTTAAAATTGTAACATCTCCTGCAGAATTTAAAATATTTTTAAAATAAAAAACATCTCCAACTGAAATTGAAGGCAAAGTTACAACAATAGAACCATCAATAGTATTATACTCGCTCGCAACAGCAGAAAATGATGAAGTTTTGTGAATCCAATTATCTCCATTACTTGTAGAATATCCTTGTGAAGAAACCCAAGACTCAGTAGCAACTTTTAGACCACCCATATTAATAGTTCCAATCACATCTAATTCAACAGTAGGACTAGTAGTTCCAATCCCAACATCACCACTAAAAGTATTTTTTTGAGTCCAAGCATTAACACTATATAATTTCCCAAATCCTGATGAATCAATTCCATCAAGTAAATCAGCATCAAGACCAGACCCAATACCATCAGTAGTAGAAGTCCAAATTTGTCTCCATCCTGGAGCATAAGCTCCACCTTGAGAATTATAAACTAATATCATCCCACTTCCTGAACCAGTAGTAGGTCTTGTAACTCTAATTGTATAAAGACCCCCTCCGTCTGTGAAAGTTTCAACAACAGACCCTGCAAGTTCAACCAAACCAAAACCAGTCTCAGACAAATCAACATTTCCAGCATAACTCCATGAACTTTTCATAACAGAATATGTACTACTAAAAGCTCCTAAATCAGATAATTTTGTAATAAAATCATCAGTTGAACCTGATGCCTGATTAAATGTTACAGTCCCTAAATCATTAAATCCTGAAGTTTTAGCATAGCCATTATTATCAGCATAACTATCGACAGTAGCCTCACTTAGTTGTGTATTTGTATCAATAATATGACTTCCAATAGAATATCCTTGTGAAGAAACCCAAGACTCAGTAGCAATTTCATCAGAAGCAAGACCAACACCACTACCCAAATATGCAGCACCTGAATTATCAACTCTAAAAAAATTATTTGACCAAGGAGATACACCACGACCAATATAAAAATTAGTCATAGTATTTGCAATAGAATTATAATGAATTCCAAATCCAAATTGTTTTGTGCCAGCACCATTTTCAATAAAAATACCTCTCGCGGCAGAAGTTGAATCTCCTCCAAAAGTTAATCCCTTATCCTTTGAAAGTTCATAAATAATCCCACCAGCAGTAGAAGTAATTGTTTCAGCACCAAGAATATTTCCACTAGAATCAATAAATTGAGAAGTTCCAAGTTTTAAATCTCGTACACGTAAAGTTTCATACCCAGTCCCAGGATTATCTAACACTGCTAAATCTCCTGAATTATCTGAGTCCATAAACCCAAACTGAGAAGCTACAGACCCACCATAATGAAATGAAATTCTAGGAGAATTTCCAGCTCCACTATCAAAGGATTGATAAACTTCCATCCCTGCAGTTGAATACGATGCGCCAGTCGCTCCACGAGAAACAATAAATCTACCATCAATAGTATCTCCAGTATTTAAAACATAATCATCAGCAACACTTAAAGTTACATCCCCAGCAATTCCACCACCAGACAAACCAGCACCAGCAACAACACTTGTAATATCTCCACTACTTGTAGAATAACCATTATTTGCAACAAACGCGTCAACTTCAGCCTCACTCAACTGAGTATTAGTATCAATAGTATGTGAGCCTGTAGATAAAGTATTACAACTACCATCACCATCTAAATACTCTCCAACAGAACAAATTATTTCAGCATTAGTATTAGTATCGATAGTGTGAGTGCCAATAGAATAACTTTGTGAAGAAACCCAAGTTTCAGTAGCAACCTGATTTCCACTAACAGAAAGTCCTGAATTTGTTAAAGATACAGCAATATTTCCATCAGTCCTATACCAAGTAGGAATTCCAGTATTAGTAAGACCAAAATATGATGCACGAACATTATCTCTTGTAAAAAAATTTAAATAATTCCACTCGCTACTATCACCAATAGGAGTTTTAAAATTTATTTTAACATCAGAAGCAGTATTAATAGTTAAAGGACCAGTCATAGTATCTCCTGTAATATCAACATAAATGTCTGAACTCAAATAACCATTATTAGAAACATAACTATCAACTTCCCCTTCACTTAACTGAGTATTTGTATTTGTATCGGTATCAATTTCACAAACAACACTACCATCAACATTGATAACTCTAATACTTGAACCAACTGGACAAGTAGAACTAACTCTTTGTTGATAAGAAGATAAATTTAAATCTGAATCAGCAACAAATAAATTATCTAAATAAGTAAAATTTAAACTAAGTGTGATATCTCCTGAAAGTCCACCACCAATAATTCCTGTGCCAACATTCACAGCAGTAATATCTCCACTACTTACAGGCCACGCAGTTTTACAATCACCATTCAAACAAATTTCAGAAGACCTAAACTCTCCTCCAACTTCCAAATTGTCTGGAAAAGTATATTTTCCAGTACTAAAAGTTCCATTCCAAACTTCATAAGCTTCATGAAATCCATACGATGAAACACTTGAAAAAGATATAAAAAATAAGCAAATAATACTTATAAATTTAAAAAATTTGATATCCATAAGTACATAAGTAAAATAAACATTTATATATATTGTGTATCATCCAAAAGAATAAAAAATATAATTAAAAATAATTAAAAAAATAAAATTCTTTAAAAAAGTAAAATAAAGTAATAATAATTTTAATTAAAAAAATAAAAATTTAAAATTTAAAATTAATTAATATCAACCCATATTTTTTCACTATAAGCTGAGCACCCACCAATAGCACTACCACGTAAATCATCACGTACAAAACTACCTAAACAAATATGATTTCTATTCTCTGGACGAGTGTCTGAATAAACTAAATCAATAACTCCACCACTCGATGAAATACAAACATCTTGCCAATCATAATAACCAACAAACGGTTCAGTTGCTGCAAGAGATTTATTAATATAAATTGGCGAATTAGTAACACCTGCTAAAGAAAATAATTTAACATAATTTCCACTACAACTATTTCCTAAAATAAATTCATCATGTGACGCGCAGACACCATAAGTATAAACTGAACTACTTGGAATTTCAGCATGGGAATTATTAGTATAATTCATTCCATACAATCTAATTGAATCAACACAACTTGTCCCAAAATCAAATGAAACTTTAAACGGAATATTTAAAGTTAAATCCTCAATATGTTCTTCCCAAACTGTTAAAACTTTTGAATAAATACCAAAATTAGAAATCACATCAATATCATAAGTATCAAATTGATTCACATTACAATTTAATTCTAAATTTTGAATATTCCCTATCTCTTTACTGCTAAGTATACGACACTCACGACCTCCTATTTTTACAAACGACACATTATGAACCACCAAACCAACATTACGAATTCCTAAAATACTAGCATAAGGACCAGACGATTTTAAACCTAAAAGTTCTAAATCACCTATTTCACTTTCAAATTCCTTATCTGTCACATAAATATTAAAATTTTCACTAGCCCAATCACTCATATAAATTGTGGCACTAATACCAACACCTAAAAGTAATATAACTTCGATAATTCCAACAACCCCAGATTTAGAAAATATATTAAACATAAAAATTGTTTAAAAATAAATACTTATAAAGTTTCTTTACTTTAAATAAAAAAATTAACAAGAATAAATTAAAAAAATATTTAAACAACCAAAGAATAGATATAATATGAAACCAGATTTTAATCCAAAATTATTATTAGTTAGATACGTAATGTTATCAATATTAATAAATTTTTTTTTATCTGAAATATTTTATAATACTGTTGCAAACATACTAACATATTCTTCATATTATTTCTTATTAATATTTGAAAATGTGCAATTAATAGGAAATAATATTACATTAGAAAATGGAGATATATTTTTAATAGTAAAAGAATGTGTAGCAATTTCTGCATACATTTTAATATCATTAATATTTTTATCAATTCCAATTAGTACAAAAAAAATATACAAAGCTATATTAAAATCTTATTTAATATTTACAGTATTAAATTTTTTAAGAATAATAATTTTAATGAGTGTATTCATTTATTTAGGAAAAGAAACATTTGATAAAATTCATGTAATATTTTACGAATTTGTGTCTGGAATAATGGTTGCATTTGTTGTAATTTATTATTTAAAAAAACACAAAATCAGAAAAATATATCCGTTCTTCTCCGATGTTAAATATTTATTATTAGAGATTATGAAAAAATAAATATTTAACATCGTACCAGTAACTATTGGTTACTCTGTATGTGAAATCATCATACATTGTAAGATTATTCAATTAAACATTTGATTTCACAAATATTTATTAAACAAAAATAAAAAGAAAGAAAAATGTAGATAGTTAAATTATTTTTTTCTTAAAATCAACATATAATGATTTTTTTCAAAAGGTTCTAACGAGATAATATTTTTAATATCAAATATTTCTTTTAATTTTACTAATTCAATATTTAAAATTTCACGTAAAGATTTACTTGAATTAATTGAAGATAACTTTATACTAAAATAAATAATTGTGTGTTTTTTCAAAATATGTATGGCAATATCATTAATTAAATCAACCTGAAATTTTCCAGGTATATCTAAAATTACTAAACCTATCCTATTACTTCCAATTAATTTTTTAATATTTAAAACATTTCTAGCATCTTCAATAATTGGAAAAATATTTTTTCTAGTTCTTGATAAACCAACTAATTGTATTCCCATTTCATATGAAATTTCTACAGAAAATATTTTTTTATAATTCAAATCACTAATATGGCTAACAGTTGTACCACAAGATGCGCCCAAGTACAAAATATTCGAATTACTCAACAAATCAAAATCAATAAAATCTGATTTTACAATTGAAGCGCAAAGTTTACTTTTATATGGATTCCACTCTCGAAATTCAAATCCTTTAAAATAAAATAATCTTTCACCATAAACTTTTACAGATTTAAACATATTTTTTGTATATATATTTTTTCCTTTTCTTATAAACAATTCATTTGAATTAAAAAAAGCATTTAAATCATCTTTTTTAAAATTTTTAAAATTTTTTGAAACTTTATAACCTTTTGAATTTTTAAAATTATTACATTTAATTTTTTTCATTTTAATTACCTCAGTCGATGTCGAATTTCCTCATAGGAGAATTAAAGTACTCACACCTAAATGTAATAGAAAAAGAATTTGCAAGTTTCTTTGCAAGTTTCCCTTCATAATTTGAAATTTTATTACAATTATTAATATTATCTTCAATAGTAAAATAAATGAATCCATGTTTTGGTACAGGATAACTCATTTTAATATGTCTAAATAAAGCCTTCTCAGCGCCAAGCATTTGAATTTTACTCGAAGATAATCTTGATAATTTTTTAAAATTTTTAACTTTTAATAAAATAAGTTTAAAAACTTTCAAACCTACAATTTCTATAGATTTTGAAAAAAAAGATTTTAATAATAAATTTATTTTATTAAACATAATTTTAAATTTATTTCTAAATTCTGATTTAATCATACAACGATTAGATAATGAATTTATTAATAATAAAATATACCTACCCATAAATTCAGATAATTTAACTCCAAAACAAGTTCCAACATATTTGTAATCTTTAAGAGCCTTTTTTTTATCAATCCCATATTTTTTTAAAAAAACAAACATATCATTTTTTGATTTAATTTCAAAAATCAATTCAGGGTACACATAAATGAAAATTTCTTTAATTTGATCTAAAAGTGAATATTTTTTACTCGCATAAAAATTTCTTTCAATACGTAAAAAAGTAAAAATTAGTTTCTCCTCTGTCACAAGATTTGATAACTTTTTTTCACAGTTTTTGACAAATTCTTCATTTTTCATTATAAATATAAATATAATGTAAGAGTATATAAAACAACTAAAGGATAGTTAGAATTATTGTATGAAATAATCTAATTATTTATAAATTATTTCAAATCATATAATTTAATAACTGCTGAATTCACATAAGTAATTAATTCACATTTAATTTTTTCATCTAACAAATCAAATGAAGTAATAATTCTTCTACATTTAGTACTTCCACACTCACACTCCATATCTAACCTTTTTTTCCCTCCTTTAATTGCTTCAATATCTAAAGTTGAATAATCTTGTGTAATCTCTTCTCCTTTTTTTATATCTCTTTTAGCAACTAAGGTTTTATCATTAATCAATCCTGAATTTGAATCACAATTATGATTTATATAAACCCAACTTGAATTAGATTTTAAAAAATAATTATATTTGTCACACCTACTAATTGGTCCACCTCTTGGATCCAGATTTTCATCATACTCCTCATAATTTTTTTTCTTCCAAATTTCTCCATCTAAAAAAAGAATAATTTCTTTTTTTAAAAAATTCCTAAGTGCAAAAACACCAGTTCCATTAATCTTTGATTTTCTAATTTCTACAAATTTCATAATTATTCCATTAAATTTGGATTTAACATATTTAAACCTTTTTTATTTAAAACTTTATTTAAATAAGTATGTGTATTATTTCCACAAACCCGAAAATTCATAATACTTGTAACATTACTTGTTGTCCCATACATAACAGGAGGATTAGTAATGATATCTAACACAGTATTCAAATTAGAATCTTTATTAATCTGTTCTTGAAGGCACAAATTTAAAATAGTATTACTCCCATATTCATTATCTTCTTTTAAATCTTTTTTAAGTATTTCAATTATTGACCTGTCTAATGTATTAGGATTAAAATGCCCACCAAAAGGTGCAGTAAATACTCCATTTTTCGTTCTTTGACAAACTAAACTCCCATTCTCCTTAACAAGGTCATACTCTCCACTTGACATAGTTACATATTGTTTAAAACTATTAAGCGCTTTAACTACACCTAAAGTATTAAGTAACTCTTCATCACCAATATATTCTGTACACATTTCATAAGCATTACTAGCATTTTTTTTAATACTATCTGACATAATATTTAAATTCTCACTATACTCTTTTAATAAATTTATATTTTCTTTATCCATTGTACTTAAGATAGTTAACAAAGATATATAAAACAAAACAAACTAAATTAGAATAACTGTACACATAAAAATGGTTTTTACAACAAATAGTCGACAAATAGAAAAAATAGATGTCAAAGATGAAAAAATAATTAGTTATTTAAATTATGATTTTGAAATCTCAAGAAAGAAACTTGCAAAAGAATTAAACATAGGAGAACCTAATTTAAACTATAAAATA
>JABSQY010000078.1 GCA_013215525.1 Nanoarchaeales archaeon
TGTTAGATAAAATTTAATTTTTAGGAGATTTTAAACAATTTAAGAAATTGTGAATTTCTAAGATATTATCAAATTAAAAATTTGAGTTTGATACTTATTCTGTAGAAAATGGTGCTGAGAGATTATTTAAAATGTATTCTAAATTTAAATCTTCAAAAAAGTAACTTCTTATTTATTTTAATATAGTAAAATTATAATATTTTAATTTTATTATTTATTTAGAAAAAAATTGTTTGAATTTGATAAAATCTTGAAAATGTTCGACCGTTTGTACAATGTACAAACTCAAAAAATTTGAAATTAAATTTTTGAGGAGATTTTAAACAACGTTTAAAATATCAATCAAACTCAAAGACTCCACCATCAGGTAAAACCCATAATGTTTCGTCTTGTTCATATCCTAACTCTTCAGCTAATTCAATCATTCCTTCCTTTAATCTTACGTGACCGTGAACTGGAACAATGTGTTTTGGATGTACCATTCCTAAAAAGTCTCTGTGATCTTCTCTGGAGGCGTGTCCTGAAACGTGAATGTCTTTGAAAATCTTACATCCAAAAGTTTCTAACTTTGCATCTAAAATTTGTCTTGCTTCAATGTTTACTTGTGTTGGAATTACTTCTGAACTGAAAATAACTTTATCGTTAGTTTTTAATTCAAATGGAGTTCTTCCTTCAGCAATTCTACTCATAACTGCATTGTCTTCACCTTGGTGACCTGTACATACAACTACATACTCTTTTTTATTTTCATTAACTGTTGCTAACCATTTGTTAACTTCAGCTGGTGTCTCACAAATAATGATGTCTTTATCGTAAAAATCGATAATTCCAGCATTCTTTGCAGCTTTTGTATATTTTGCAATACTTCGACCCATGAAAATTAATTTTCTTCCTAATTCTTGAGTTAACTCTTGAATGGATTTTAATCTTGTAATGTGAGATGCAAAAGTTGTAATAACCATAGCGTCAGAACCTACAATGTCTGTTTCAATGAAAATATCTCTAAGCATTTCTTTAACTACAATTTCTGAAAGTGTTTTTCTTTTTAGATTACTTCTTACTGAATCAATTACTAATAATTTAACTCCGATTTTATCTAACTCTCTTAATCTTTCATAATTAGTTCTTTGTCCTAAAGCTGGTCTGTTATCGAATTTAAAGTCGTTAGCGTACATTACAATTCCATCATTTTTAGTATGAATTGCAACTAAAGCTGCTTGTGGGATTGAGTGTGTAACGTTTACAAATTCAATTTCTGTTCCTCTTGAAGTATTAAATGTTGAATTAACATTTACTTTAATGAATTTATTCTTTAAAGGAGCTGCAACACTTCTTTGTGATTTCATTAATACTTTTAATACTTCAATTGTAAATGGTGTACCATAAATTGGTGCATTTGGAAACATTTGAGCCATATATTGAACTCCACCAACGTGATCTAGGTGCGCGTGTGATACTACAATAGCAGTCACTTTTTCTTTATTTTTTAAGATTTCAGTTGGATTTGCTAAAATGTTTTTTTCACACATTTCATTAACATCCATTTTGTCAACTTCATCGTTGTACATTACTAAATTACTTAATTGAAGTCCCATGTCACAGATAATAATTTCATCATCTATTTCAAAAGCCATCATGTTTCTCCCGGATTCGTCAACTCCTCCAGCTGTATACATTTTTACTGTCATTTTTAATTTTACCTATATATAAATAAAGTAATTAATTGTGAATAAATTCACAAGATTAACTTTATTGGAATATAATGATTAGAATCATTATAAATGATAGAAATCAAACATTATTTATGTTAATTAACAATTTTAAAAGCCCTAATTGTAATCGAAATTAGTGCTTTTTGTCAAGTCAACATAGTTTTAAAAAATAAGATTTTATGTTTGACTTCTAACCTAAAAAAGATTAGGTCTTATTTCTTTATAAAGTTAATGATGAACTTACTTATAAAAAAGAGATTTGTATATGGTTTAATTTTTAATGTTTAAATTTTTATTCGATTTTATCGACATTAAATAATAAAGTTAATAATTTTGTAATATATCCATGAACTTCTCTATTTTTATTATTTATATACTGTGGGGTTCTTTTAAAGTATCCTATACCTTTATTGTAATTTGCGCCAATCATCATATAATCATATGCGCTTGGTGTTGAGTTTGGTTTCATATTTATTGAGTATGCAATCTGCGATTTTTTTAATTCTCTAATTCCTGTTTTTAATCTCACGTAAAAATCTTTATAAAATGCTTCTTCTCCTTTTTCTATTCCTTTATCATTTACATATTCGCGATAATATTCTCTACAATTCTCTTTCATTGTCTCAGGCATTGTTTGGAGAACTCCTAGTGCTCCTGATTTACTTAATAAATTTTTTCCAAATCTAGATTCTACTACTGCAATAAAAAATACAATTTTTGGATTAATATTTTGTTCTAGTGCTAATTTATTTAACTCGTTTTTTAATTTTTGGTTTACATTACTTAAAGTTAAAGTTCTAGTTTCTTTATTATATAATTTTTCGTTTTTTAATTCTTCTAAAAAATTATAATTATCTTTAAATGAGTCAGCAAAATAAAACATTTCCTGTTTTTGTTTATTATAAAATTTTTCACTTATTTTTGTTTTGTCAAATATTTGTTCTCTTGCTTGTTTAAAAAATTTTTCTTGTAATGTTTGAGTGGGATTTACTTGGTCTTTGATTTTATTTTTGAGTTCAATCTGTTCTTGAGTATAAGTATCAATTCTATTCATCTCCTGTTTTAAAGTATAGTCTCCAAACCCTAATGCAGCTAATAATGTTGTAGCAATTGTTAATTTTTTAAATGTTTTTTTTTGTCTATTGATTTTTTTTAATAAATTATCATAGTTTTTATATATTATTTTAATATTTGATTTTGAAATTTTATTTTCAGGAAGTTTTTCTTCTTGGAGTAATATATGTGCTTCATCATTAATTTCATAAAAAAAAGTTAAATAATTGGAAATAATATTATCTTTACTAAATTTGTCAATTTTAGATGATATTACTTCTACTTGTTTAATTAAATATGGTTTATTTGGTTTATCTGATTTTAAATTTTGTAAAAAATACATAATTAATTTATTTAGTTCATTATATTTTGGATTTAATTTTAATTCAAACATTTTTCTATTTTTATTTATTTATTTTTTTATACTCTTATCATTTTCAACACAATGTGTTGAGAAATTGATTCACACACAAATACACGGGTTTGTGGTGAAATTTTAATTACTTATAATTTCTCGTATTTACAAAATGTAAAATCTTCAAATTCTTTTTTCTCAATTATTTTATAATCTTTTTTATCAAATTCTGGAAATAATATATCTCCTTCAAATTTTCCTTTAATATGTGAGATGTACAAATATTTAGCTTTATCAATTGTTTGTTTGTAAATTGATGCGCCTCCAATTACAAATATTTTTTTATCTTGTTTTGCTGCAAAATCAAAAGCGTCATCTAGATTTGTGAATGTGTGTGCGCCTTCGTTTTCAACTTGTTTTCTAGTTAATACAATGTTTATTCTTTTTGGTAATGGTTTTTTTGGTAATGAGTCCCAAGTTAGTTGTCCCATAATTATTATTGAATCTATTGTACTTTGTTTAAATAATTTAAAATCTTCTGGAATGTACCATGGTATTTTTAATCCGTTACCAATCACCAAATTATCTGGAAATCCTGCAATTAAAGAATATGTTATATTTTTTTTATTTTCAAATGTCATACTTGTATTTTAGGTTTTATGTTTATAATTATTTGTTTTATTTATTGTATATAATATGTATAACTATTTGTTTAAAAAAATATTAATTTTATTCCTGAAATTAATATCACAATAATTGTTAAATTTCTAACCCATACTTCTCCTTTTTTAATTCCATAGTGTATTCCAAAATAACTTCCAATTGTCCCAAAAATTATTAATGTAATTACTAATTCCCAATTTATTTTTGTATTTATTATAAAATATATTGATACAAAAATTGAACTTATATTAATTAGTGCATTTGTAGCTGCTGCTGTGATGTATGTTTTCCCGTGGAATTTAATTAATATAAAAGATGCAATACTTCCAACTCCTCCAACTATTACAAGTAATATTGATTTTATTAAATAAAATGGATATGCTATAATTTTTTGTTTAGGTTTTAAAAGAATTTCTTCTTCTTTTAGTCCTAATTTTTTATTTGTTAATAAAAATATTCCAATTGTTAGAATTGAAATTCCAAGGATAAATTTCAAAATTTCTTCATTTAAATTAATTGTTAAAAATCCACCAATTAAACTTCCAATTATGGAAATTGGAAAATATATTTTAACTAATTTAAAATCAATTTTTTTAAGTTTTTTATATGAATATATTTTAACTAGTCTTGTCGCTGTTCCTGAAATTATTGCACTTGAGATAACTGCAACGATTGGAACTCCTAGAAAAATTAATAATGGTCTTAATATGAATGCTTTTCCTCCTGAAATTGCACAGAAAAAATTAATTAGTAATGTTACAATTCCAATTATTAATAATGTATATATTTCCATTGTTTAATTTTTAATAGTTATTTTATTTTTTAATAATTTGTTTTATTTTATTTTATCTTGTATTTTTGTTTTTCTAATTATTATATTATATTATTTTTTTATTAATATTTTTCTTTTTCTTTATTTAAAAGAAAAGTTTTTTAAACTTTCAAGATATTATTTTTATTATGAATATCGATAAAGATAAATTAACTCCTATGATGAAACAATTTGTTGAATTAAAACAACAGTATTCTGATTGTATTTTATTATTTCGAGCAGGTGATTTTTATGAAACTTTTTATGATGATGCAAAACTGTGTTCTCAAATATTAAATATTACACTTGCAAAACGTGGACAAACTCCTATGGCTGGTGTTCCTTATCATTCCATTATGCCATATATTAAAAAACTTGTATCTAATAATTATAAGGTTGCGATGTGTGAGCAACTTGAAGATCCAAAAAAAGCTGTTGGTCTTGTTAAACGTGGAGTTGTTCGAGTGATTACTCCTGGAACAATTCTTGAAGATGAATATTTAGCTGATTCTTCAAATAATTTTATTGCATGTATTTTTTGTGATGATTCAGATAAGTTTGGAATTAGTTTAGTTGATATTACGACTGGAGAATTTATTTCTACTAATGTGTCGGACTTTGATGATGTGAAAACTGTGATACGAAAGTATTCTCCTAGTGAAGTTATTTTAAATGAAAGTATTAAATCAAAAAAAGTTTCAAGTTTTTTAAAGTTAAATGATATATATTTTAATTATTTATCTTCAATTCGTTTTAATATTAATTATTCTGTTGAGATTTTAAAGAAACAGTTTAATGATTTTTCTTGTGTTGAAGGAAAAGGTTTAGCTATGATTTCAAGTGGAGCATTATTATTTTATATTTTTAAGTTACAAAAATTGGACCTTGCTCATATTAATTCAATTAGTTATATTAATTTAAATTCTGCTATGGTTTTAGATTCTATTTGTATGAGAAACCTTGAACTAGTTGACACTATGTTTTCAAAAGATAAATCGAAAACACTTTTTGGAATTTTAAATAATACTAAAACTCCAGCAGGGGCACGGCTACTTAAATCACAATTAATTTCTCCTTTACTTGATGAGTCTGAGATTTGTGCTCGCTTTGATGCAATTGATGAGATGAATGAATTAGTTATTGAGAGAAATGAAATTCGAGATTATTTGTCTGAGTTTTCAGATATTGAAAGAATTACTTCTAGAATTAATTCTGGAATTTGTTCTCCACGTGATTTAGTTAGTCTAAAAAATTCTCTTGGAAATTTACCTCAAATCATTGAGAGTTTATCTTTGTTTAATTCTGATTTAATTAATTCAGTTAAAGGAATTGATTATTTGCCTGAGGTATGTGTTGAGATTGATGATGCAATAATTAGTGAGGCGCCTGCTCATACTAGAGATATTGGATATATTAAACCAATGTATAATCCTGAATTAAAAGAGTTATTTGATATTGCATATAACTCAAAAGATTTTTTATCTGAATTAGAGGAAACTGAAAGGTTACGGACTGGAATTTCTACTTTAAGAATTAAGTATAATAGAATTTTTGGATATTTTATTGAAATTCCTAAATCTCAGGAAAATAAAATTCCTGAGGATTATC
The DNA here is from genome assembly GCA_013215525.1 of Nanoarchaeales archaeon. GTDB lineage: Archaea > Nanobdellota > Nanobdellia > Woesearchaeales > UBA583 > UBA583. The sequence continues at coordinate 6,203 of JABSQY010000078.1, forward strand.
AGTTGAAACAAACACTTCTGAATCAGTGTAGATATACAAAACCTGAGTTAAAAGAAAAAGAAACTTTAATTTTAGGTGCTAATGATAAAATTAAATCTCTTGAGAAAGAATTGTTTGATAAATTAGTTTTAAAGTTAAAAGGATATACTAAAAAGTTTCAAGATATTTCTTCAAAGATTGCTTTACTTGATGTGTTTTGCACTCATTCTTTAAATTCACAATTATATAGTTTTGTACGTCCAACTTTTGGAGAGTCAACTTCTGTTTGTGATGGTCGAAATTTTCTTGTGGAAAAGTTTGTTTCAGAATATATTCCTAATGATATTGAATTTAGTAAATCTGAAACTTTTAAAATTATTACAGGACCTAATATGAGTGGAAAAAGTACATATTTACGGCAGGCTGCTATTGTGTCAATTATGGGTCAAGTTGGAAGTTTTATTCCAGCTAAATCTGGAGTGTTAAAAATTTATGATAGAATTTTTACTCGTATTGGAGCACATGATGAGTTGTCCGAAGGACAAAGTACTTTTATGGTTGAGATGTCTGAGACTGCAAACATTTTAAATAATGCTACAAAAAACTCACTTGTTTTACTTGATGAAATTGGTCGTGGGACTTCTACTTATGATGGTTTATCAATTGCGTGGGCTGTTGTTGAGGAACTTGCTGAAATTGGTTGTGATTCTATTTTTGCAACACATTATCATCAGTTAAATGAGTTATCATCTTTTTATCCTACAATTGAAAATTATAATGTTTCAGTGTTAGAACAAGGGGATGAAATTAAGTTTATTCATAAAATTGTGAAAGGTGGGACTGATAAAAGTTATGGTGTGTATGTTGGAAAACTTGCAGGAATTCCTAGTCGTGTGCTTGAGCGTGCTGTTGCCATCCAGGAAGGAATTGAACAAAAAGAAGATATTGTTATTAAAGCAGAATTTAAAAAAAATATGATGAAGTCTCAAACTAAATTAGATAAAAAAATGTCCTCAAATTCTGGCCAGTCTAAAAGTTTGGATGGGTTTATGTAAAATGATTGGCGATAGAATTAAGTTATCTAATGGTAAATTTTTTTTTGATGATTCACAAATTTATACAGCCCCTATGAATTCAATATTATTATTTCATGATTATTTATTTAAAATTGTCGGGAGTGAAACTTATGAACATTTAGTTACAAAAGCATTTTATCCTGATACTAAAATTACATATGATAAACTTAGAGAACAAACAAAAGATCCTAAAATTTTAATTCAGAAATTTTTAGATAAAATTAATTATTTTGGTTATGGTGAATTTTATTTATTAAACTTAAATGAAAATAAAATTATTATTTCTCATAAAATATATTATTTAAATCATATTTTTAAAAAAGTATTTAATTCTAATTGTGATGTTTCACCTATTGTGTCTGTTACTTCTTATTTAAAAAATTTTATTAGTTTAGTTTATGGTTATGAATTTGATTTAAATACTATTGAAAAAGGTCCAGGGTTAACTTTTGTTTTAAAAAAAACAAATAAAAAATTTAATTTAGATGAATTTTCAAATTATAAATATCCTAAATATGAAAAAGGAAATATCTCTCCGGGTGCTAAACATTTGATCCTGAATGGAAGCTTTAAAGTTGAGAATGGACAATTTAAAATTTCAGGAGTTAATACTTGTATTTTACCTTATTTTTTTTTATTTGAGTTTTATAAGTTTTTTTTAGAGAATGAAAAAGTTAGAGAGTTAATTTCTAGTATTGGATATGCTCAGGGGAAAGTTTTAATTGATATGTGTATGCTCTTTGGGATTAAAAAAGGAAAAGATACTTTTATTACAACTATGAATATGACGGATTTATGGGGGTTTGGGAGATTTAATTTTAATATTAATGATTTAACAAATATTAAATATGAAGAAAGTAATTTTGAATATTATAATCAGTTTTATTCTAAAGAAGTTATTGATGTATTTTTAAATAATATTTTAGAAATTTTTCAAAATATTGATGAAAAATATTTCTTCAGTTTTTTTAGAATGTGATCTCTTGAAAGCAATCAGTATTGTTTCCCAGAAGTTTTATGAAACGAAAC
>JABSQY010000008.1 GCA_013215525.1 Nanoarchaeales archaeon
GTTAACTTTACAAAATAAATTTTTATTGTCGAAATCAAATACTAATTTAAAACTTGAGTTTTACAATCTATTTAATAATTAATACTTAAATTATTTATAATAAAGTTTAATTTTGAAACTCTAAATTAATCTAATTTAATTGTTATACTTTGTTATAATAATTAATTAATTTTTTATTCTATGTCAAAACAATTAGATTTATTTTCTATTTATTCAAGTATAAAAGTTCCTTTAAATAAAAAGGAAATTAATTTTGAAGCTGTGTCCGCACTTGATGGGATTTATGTTGGAAAGAATTCTTTTAATCTTCCAGTTATTTTTTTTAAATCTTCAATTTTTAATTTCATTGGAATGCCAAATGAAAAATTTAATAATATTAAAATTAGTCGAGGTATTAATTATAATTTATCTATTTTAAATAAAAATATATCTGGTCCATTTTTTTCTTTTGAATTAACTTCTTTGAATTCTAATCTTTTAAAATCATTTTTTACACTTGTATCTGATTTTGTTTTGTTTTATTTAGAGAATCCTAATGATTTTAAAATAAGAGGATATATTGAGAGTATTGAAGATTTGTTTGTTGATGTTGTAGAGATACTTGATGATGAGGTTGTTGGTTTGTTTGGAGAGTTATTATTAATTTATAATTCTAAAAGTATGAATTCAATTTTAGATTTTTGGCATCTACCACTTAATGCACGTTTTGATTTTAGTTCTGGTTATGAAAAAATCGAAGTTAAAACTACGTCTAGTTTAATTCGTGAACACTACATTAGTTTAGAACAAGTACAAAACGATAATTGTAATGTTTTAATTTTATCGATTATGGTGAAACGTACACATCACGGTGAAGGTAATAGTAAATCTATAAATGATTTAATTAAAGAAATTCGTACACAATTAGATTCGGAAAAACTTTCTAAATTTGATGAAATTATTGATCAGGTTACTAAAAACCTTGATGTTAGTTTTAAGTTTCGTGATTATAAATTTGATTTAGATTATTCAATTAATTCAATGATGTTTTTTGATACAAATGTTTTACCTAAAATAGATATTAAGAGTTTACCTGAAGGAGTTTCTAATGTAAAATTTAAAGAAACTCTGGATGAAAAGTATAGTGTTGTAGTTTGTGATTTAAAGTTTGTGAAAGGAAAGTTGTATAGTTTAATTAGATAGTTTAATTAGATAGTTTAATTTAGTATAATTTAATTTTATATAGTTTAATTGTATAGTTGAAATTTGGTACTTCATTTTTGTTCTATTTAATTGTTATAAATTGTTATATATTATTTATACTTGTGGATTTGTATGGTTAAAAAAAATATTAAAGCTGATTTGAAAAAATTAGATAAAGAAATTAATAAAATTGAATTTGTTGATACTTTAGAGAATATGGAAACTGTTATTAATTATGAGGATACGTATAGGCTTGCGCCTTCATCGGAAAAAACTGATGATTAGTCTAATAGTTAGTTTTATTCACAAATCCTAGTGTTTATAAATGATTAATCAGTATTTTTATTATGAGATTTACAGATTTTGATTTAGATAATAAAATACAGAACGCTTTAGTTGATTGTAGTTATTTAAAACCTACACCAATACAAGAGAAAAGTATTTCACACATTTTACAAGGACGAGACGTTTTAGGTCTTGCTCAAACTGGAACTGGGAAAACAGCTGCTTTTGTTTTACCTATTTTACAACAAATTATTGAAGAACCTAAAACACTTGAAACTGGCTCTGTGCGTTCAGTTATACTAGTTCCTAATCGGGAATTGTGTCAACAAATTGTTCTTGAAATCCAAAAGTTTTCAAAATATATTAATGTGTCAAGTCTTGGTGTTTTTGGTCGTGTTGAAAATGATGTAATTATTGAAGGAGTTAAAAACGGAATTGATATTATTGTTGCAACTCCTGGAAAATTACTTTCTTGTATTGATGAAAAATTATTTAATTTATCAAGTCTTGATTATTTTGTTTTAGATGAAGTTGATAGGATGTTGGACATTGATTCAATTTATGAATTAAAGCGAATTGTTCGAATGCTTCCACGTAAGAAACAAAGTTTATTTTTTTCTGCAACAATTACTGATAAAGTTACAGAGATTATTGATGAGTTATTAGATAATCCTGTGCGTGTTGAGATATCACGTGATAGTGTTTCTTTAGATAATATTTCACAAGATTTGTATTATGTATCTAAAGATAATAAGTTTAGAGTTTTATTATCTATTCTTAAAAAAAGAGAAGTGAAATCTGCAATTATTTTTATTAATTCACGTAAGTCTGCCGACAATTTAGTTAGATACTTAAATAATAATGAAGTTCATTCTGAGGCGTTACATGCGCAAAAGTCTGATGTACACAGAGATAAAGTAATTAATAATATTTCATTTAAAGATACAAAGTTTTTGATTGCAACAGATTTGGGGTCGCGTGGACTTGATATTGATGATGTGTCAGCTGTTGTAAATTTTGATTTACCAACTAATGCTGAAGTGTATGTGCACAGAATTGGGCGTTGTGGTAGAGCTGGTAAGAAAGGTTTAAGTTATAGTTTATGTAGTCCAGAGGAGAAACATTTTTTAAATAATATTGAGGAGTTTCTTGGGAAAAAATTAATTGTTCAAAAACATGAGTTTCATTTAGAGAAAGCAAGACATGTTACAGGTTCTGCTGCTAAACCTCAATATAAAAAGAAAAAAGATATGAAAAATAAAACTGTGTCCAAGACTGTGTTTGAAGTTAATGTTAATGATTTATTAAAAAATAAAAATGCGAATAAAAAGAAGAATCGTAAGAGTTCTTTAACTAAGGTGAAATAAAATGGAAAATGATGTACGAGATAAAATAGTTTTGGATTTAAAAAAAAAGTTTTGTCCAATTGATTTAAGTGATACTAATGTGATTAGAGCGTTAGTTAAGGAAATAGATATTAAACTTGAGAAGTATAAAGATGAATATACAAGTACTTACATAGTTCACAAAGCTGATGTAATTTTTAAACGAGTTTTACATAATAAATAATTTTTTCTTTTTTTTACAAATCTTTATATACATAGATAATCTAAAATTATTATTAAGTTTTTTATTATACATGGAACTGGCGGCTCACCTGATGTGAATTGGTTTAACTGGTTAAAGAATGAATTGGAATCACGTGGACATGAAGTATTTGTTCCAACATTTCCAACAACACAAGGACAAAGTTTAGAGAATTGGTTAAAGGTTTTTGAACCTTTAAAATCAAAAGTTGATAGTGATACTATTTTTATTGGACATTCTTTAGGTCCAGCTTTTATTTTAAATATTTTAGAAAGATTAAATGTTAAAGTACGCGCAAGTATTTTAGTTGCTGGGTTTTTAGGTTTACTTGGACATGAAGAATTTGATAAGTTAAATGGTCCTTTTTCAGATAGGGAATTTGATTTTGAGAAAATTAAAAATAACTGTGAAAACTTTTATGTTATTAATTCAAAGGACGACCCTTATGTGCCTTTGTCTAAAGGTGTTGAACTTGCTGAGAAGTTAGGAGTTGATTTAATTAAACTTGATAACTCTGGACATATTAATTCAGAATTTGGATTTGATAAATTTGAATTTATCTTAAAATATATTGATATATTAGAACAAAACTAATATAAAGCTCAATTGTTTAATTTAAGTTATGAACAAAGAGTTTTTAAAATTAGTATATGGACATCAATTTATTAATACTGATGAAATACAATATTCTGAATTTAATGAAGCAAATTGTGTAACTTTTTTACGGATTAAAAAGAGTTTACCTGCTATGAACTCTTTTATTTTAAATCAAGAGATTGTAGATTTTCAACGTCTTAGTCCTCATACTCCTTTAGTTTTATCTTTAGGAATTTCAGACGAATTAGGACAGTTTCTAGTTGAACAATCAGATTATTCAGGTAGAGTTAATTATGTTGAGATTTTAGGGAAAATGAAATTTCAGGATTCATTTAATCATTTACGAGATATTTATTTTCATGATAACTCTGAATATATGAAAGCATATGCACTTGAGGCATTAGGTGGACTTGAAAATGAATTAATTTTGCCTGAAATTAGAAATCAATTTATGCTTAAAGATCTTGATTCTTTGCCAGAATATACTAAATTTTTATCAATGTTTAAACATTCAAAACTTGCTTTAACTTATTTAAATGAAGTTAAAAATATTTATTTATTTGATTATTTAGAAACTGGTGACACAGATGATTTAGTTCTTGATTCAAGGCTTGCAAGCTTTGCGTTTGATTTGTTAACTCTTCCAAAAACACAAGAATTAGATTTAATATTTTCAGATTTAATTACTTATTGTAAAGATAATGATTTTTATTTGATGAGGAGGTGTGGTGATCATATTGATGATTCTAATATAATAAGGGTTAAAGATACTACTTTAATTTTACCTGATGGGTCACGTAAAAATATTTATGATAATTCATATGATATTCCTTTTTGAATTTATATTATTTTAGTTAACATCAATTAAATGTTCATATAATATTGCAATATCATCTTGTCCAAGTTCACATAATTCTTCAAATATTTTTTTATATATTTTATGTGATGTGATTTGTGGTTTTTCTTTTGCCCAAATAGTTATTCTTTCTTCTACTTTGTCTGCAATTTCGTGTGCTTCTTTTTGTGTGATGCCTGAACTTAGTGCTGCATTGTAAATTGATTTATTTACTTTCTTTGATTCGTAACATTCTTTTTCTCCTTCAAATTTTACTGTGTATGTCATAGTATATTTAATTATGATTTTTACATAAATATTATTATTCTAAAAATAGTATAATTTAGAGTTTCAAAATTCAACTATTAAAATTAGTTTTAAAAAAATTATTTAATTTAATTATTTTGAATTATTAAATTCAAACTAATTTAAATTAATTGTACCATTTGCAATTAACATTAACATCCAACCAAGACCAATTAATAATAATCCAGTTGCAATTCTCATGTATGCTTTGTTTCCTTGTTTCCAGTTTTGAATTATTTGTAAATTCATTCCAAAGTATACCATTCCTAAAATAATAATTAAAGGCATTACAAATATTGTATTGTAGATAACTAATAAAACCATTGCTGATAGAAAGCTTGGGTCTAAACTTGTAATTGTCGCCATTGTGAAACTATCTTTTAATATTAATAAAATAGCTAAATATGGTCCACCAGTACAAGGTAATTCTACAGCAGCTACAAATGCTCCTAAAAAAATTACTGTTCCTGCTGAAACGTTTTTCATTTTTGTTTGGATTGCTTTCACGTATTTAGTTGGAATGTGTAATGAGATACCTTTTCCATACCAAAAGAAATCTTTCATTTCTAAAAGACCTGCAGCAACTACTATCACTCCTACAAATATCGAAATGTATTCTGCAACCCATAATGGAACTTGTGATAAAAATGCTAATACTCCAAATCCTAAAACAAAATATGTAACAAAAACTGATCCGATGTACATCATTCCAATCTTTAACATTTTAGCTTTATTCTTTGTAACAATTAATGTTGATAATAATAATATTAATACACCAATTGCGCATGGATTAATACTATCTACTAGTGCAGTAAAAACAATTGTTGTTAAAGTTGGTAATTCAATTTCAAGTCCCATTTATCTATTAACCTCCACTAGTCCTAATCCATCTATATATTCGTAATTTTCATTTTTGAATACCATTTCATTGTTTGGTAATTTTCTTTTATCTTTAAAGTTTTCATAATCCCATTCTTCAACAGCCCAGAAGTCACAAATTCTTTGTGTTGTATCTTCTAGATTATTGTTGAAATCAATTATTACACAATCTCCAGGTGGTACCATTGAGTGCGCATAGTACATATATGAATCAACATTATTAATCTTAATTCCATTAACGTATACTTTTAATTCAGCAGGTTCACCATTACAGTTATCTCCAGTTTTTAAATCAACAATTTCTCCACCTTCTGTTGGATATGTGATTTGAGTTTCAGTTAATTTTCCACCAACTGTTCTAAAGAATGCTGCTAAATTTACATTTGAGATGTCATCTACAGTTCCTTCAACGTGAATTCTATCATCGTTGTGCTCGTGAAATAAAGGAGTTCCGATTTTGTTTGCCATTCCAATAGGGTCTACTAAATCTAGTCTTTCTCCACATGCCCAAACTTGGTAGTCAGCATGCCAATGAATTGGTCCACCAGTTGTTGAAATTGTATTCTTATAAACTGTGTGTCCTGCAAGATATAATGTTGATGCCATTACTGGAATTACAAATAACATAAATACTAGTTTGCTGTGCTCTTTGTATCTTTCTTTATCTATTGTAAGTATTGCTACTGTTAAAATTGCAACCCATAATGCAATCCACTTAATGTAGAATACTGGGTTTGATATAATTTCCATTTTTATTTATTGTTTGATATTTATTTGTGTATTTTATTAATTATTTATTATCAATTAAGGCTCGTCCTAATATCATAATTACTAATTCATATATTCCTTTTATTAATAATCCCCAAAATAAAATTATTAAAATTCCTTGGGTGATACTTCCTTCACTAAAATAGTGAAATGGGAGTAATGTTGAGGATTGGGATTGTACTTTATCTTCACCAGTTCCATCGGAATGTGCGTATGAAATTGAAAATAAACTAAATAATATTAGAAAAATTCCAATTAAATTTATTATTTTTTTATACATTCTAACAGAATGGACATTCATCTTCTTCAGTTGAATTATCATCGTGACTACAATCGTCCTTCTTCTTTTTTTCTTTTTTTTCTACCATAATAGATACAATTTCAAAATTAATCTTTATAAAACTTTATTCTATTGTATAGAGATAACATTTGAGTATATTTTATGTATGTTTTCAAAATATATTTTTTTAGTTATATAAAAATTTATATATGATTAAATTATAATTAATTTATGGATGATGAAAAAAGATTTCAAGTGGCTAACTTATTTAGATTTCCAGGTAAAATAATTGAAAATTATAAAATAGGTGATATTCAATTTGATTTAGATAGATATAGTGTACAACTTGAAAAATTTAACTCTTTTAATTGGAATTCTATTGGAGATAATAAATTTCCATCTAAAATTTTTGCTGATGCGAAAGATGGCCTTGTTTTGTATTATGAGGATATAGCAGTCGCAGTAATTTTTTTCAAAAAACAGTTTTTAAGAAATAAAATTGATGTAACTCAAATTCAATCTTTTGAAATTAATAAATCTACAGACGAAAAGGTTGAATTTACAACTGATAATTTTTATATTAATGGATTTAAATGGGGTAATGTTTTAATTAAATTACTTGAAAATTATTTTATATTGAAAAAATATGATGAAATTATTATTCATTCAACTAATAATAATATTTGGGAGAAAATGCATAGAACGGATAGAGGTTATGATCGATATGATAAGGTTGCTTTAGATATGGGTTATATTCGTAATTATGATAGTAATTATACTAAAAGTTTAAAATAATTATTTATATTTTAATCTTTACAAGATGGACACTCAATTTGTAGTAATTTTTTCTTATTTAAAATTGATTTTTGCTTTTCTACATGCGTTTCTAACAATTTCTGGTAGTGCAGGATGAATATATATCATTTTTAATAAGTCATCTAATTTTGCGTTAAATGTGATTGCATAGATTAACATATGAATCATGTTTGATGCTTCTTGTCCAATGATGTGTGCTCCGATTAGTTTTTGAGTTTTTTTGTGAAAAATTAATTTTACAAATCCAGTTTCAGATAATCTTGCCATTCCCATTGCTGAATCAATATATTTATTCATTCCAATAATATATGGGATTTTTTGTTCTTCGCATTCTTGTTCTGTAAGTCCAACTCCGGCTACTTGTGGGCTTGAGAAGATTGCGTGTGGTACTGGTGGATATTTAATTGCAACTTTTTTTGCTTTATTTATTAAAATTGGAGTTAAGTATTCTGTTTCAAAGTTTACTCCGTGACGAAATAGATAATGTCCAATACAATCTCCAATGGCGTATACACCTTTAACTTTTGTTTCTAAATATTTATCGACATTAATGTATCCAAATTTATTAGTTTCAATTTTTGTATTTTCAAGTCCAAGTAAATCGTTGTTTGGTTTAATTCCTGTTGCTAGTAATAATTTGTCTCCTGAGATTTTTCTTTTTCTATTGTTTTGATCAGTGTATGTTACTGTAAAAGTTTTATTTATATATTCAACATTTAATATATTACTTATATCGTGGATTTTTTGTTTTTCTCTAAAAACTTTTGTAAATTCTTTAATTATATCTTTATCTTCTCTTGCGATAAAATCTCCTCTTACTAAAAAGTGCGTATCTGTTCCGAGTGCTGAGTATGCGTGTCCAAGTTCTACTGCAATATAACCTCCTCCAATTACAATTAATTTTTTAGGTTGAGTTTCTGCACGTAGCGCTTCTGTTGATGTCCAATATGGCGTATCAATTAATCCAGGAATTGGTGGTACTCCTGGTCTTGCACCAACTGCGATTACAATTTTTTTCCCAGTGATTTTTTTTCTTCCAATTTGAAGTACTTTGTTTGAAATAAATTTTGCTTCTTTATGATAAAAATCTAAATTATCATATTTATTTTTGTATACTTTTGCAAGGCTGTCGGATTGTCCGAAAACTGTGTTTGAGATTCGTGATGTTAATTTATTAAAATTTACTTTAAATTTAGTATCTGCTTTAATACTGAATTTTTTTAAATCTTTTAATTCAACAATTAAATCTGCAGGGTGAATCATCATTTTTGATGGAATACATCCTCTATTTAGACAAGTTCCACCGATTCTATCTTTTTCAATTACAGCAACTCGAAGACCTTTAAGTCGTGCTTGTTTTACTATGTTTGCTCCTCCGCCGGCACCGATTACGACAATGTCGTATTCAATTATGTTGTCATCTTTTTTTACCATATTAATTTTCTGCGAAAATTTTTTATAAATTGTAGTTATGACTGGGAAATGTTTATTCTTATCTTGCTCACGCGATTTTCCATATTGTTCCAATAATAAACATTTTTAGTATGTCGAGATATGTATACTATAATCGACACACGAAAACTATTCATCCTTGAAAAAATCTGAAAAAGAGAATTGAATTGAAGCGAAAACTGGCTGTCGCTTGTGTTTCTGCTATTGCGTTTTATGTTTTTATTTCCTTTATTTTTCCTTTTGGAAAAATAATTTTATCTTTTCCAAATCAACATCGGACACAGTTTTAAACTCCCTTGTGGTTTTATTCTTTAAGTGAGAGAGTATAACTATACTATTTAATACTTTTAACTCTAGAAAGTTTCCTTGTTCTGCGTCTTTATATTGTATTTTGCTATTTGAAACTTTTTCTTTTATGTTTGGGAATTCTTGAAATATTTGTCCAGTTATATTGTCTATTATCTCACGTGTGTCCCATGTGAATTCTTCTAAAAAGTTTTCAATAGTTGGTTTTATTCTTTTCATTTTTATTATTTTATTTGTATCTTATTTTTATTCATTTAGTAAATATCTTTAATGCAATTATTAAAAATCCAATTCCTGTTGATACTAATGAATATAAAATAGTTTTTAACCAAGTTTTTTTCATTGCTCTTTCTATTATTACACTAAAACTAAATATTGTTACAAGTCCTAATATCTTTGCTACTAAAAAAGCTGTGTCCAAACTTATTAAATTAAAATGTTGTAATACAAATACTAGTATTGGAATTTCAGATGCTAACATAATTTGAAATTCGTGTTTTAATATGTATTTGAATTCTTCACTTGTTAATCTTCTTTTTTTATAATATGATTCCTTTTGAGTTATCACATAGGTTTCAGCTATCGCAATTACGAGCAGTGTACCAAGTATTGATATTAACATCTTAAGTGGCGCTACATCATAACTTTCAAATGATACAATTAATGCTAATACAATTATTGTTCCATAAATATCTCTTGAACCATCTTCAATTCTACTTTTTCTTCTTTTTGAGATGATTCTTTCTGGCATAAGTATGTGTGTTTGATTTGTTTTTTATTAGTTTGTAACTTTTTTATAATTATTAATTTATTTGTGGTCGTGTTTTTTACAAATTCCTCTAACTTCTAGTTGAATACTTGTAATATCTCCTGGTACAATTCCTTTTAGAAAATCTAGACTTTCTATGTCAAAATGGAATGATTTTCCTGTTTCTTCGCAAATGTAGTGGCAGTGGCTTCTTTTTTTATTGGAGTATATAGTTTTCTTGTCGCATTGGTATGAATAAATTTTACCTTGTTGTTTTAGAGTTTTTAAATATCTATATATTGTTGCAATTCCTAATTTTGTATCTTTGACTTTACAATTATTTAGTAATTCTTCACTTGAGAAAAAAATTTTAAATTTTTTAATCTCTTCATCTATTATCTGTTTTTGTCTTGTGTTTCTTGATATTGGCATTTTAATTTGTCCTTACTGATAATGATTATCAATTACCTTTTTAAAAGGTTTTGTCTTATTATTAGTATGACAGTTTTATTTGAAATTTTATTAGCTACATTTATTATTAGTTTAGTTTCTTTTTCAGGAGCATTAATTTTTGTTTTTTCTGAAAAAATTATTAGAAAATACTTAATTTTATTTGTTGCAGTTGCTGCAGGTTCTATGCTTGCGAGTAGTTTTATTGAGTTAATTCCTGAAAGTTTTGAGATGTTTTTTGAAGCATCAGTTCACGGAGCAGAACATTCTTTGTTTAGTCCAGGTTTATTTATTTTACTTGGAGTTCTAAGTTTCTATGTTTTAGAGAAATTTATTAAATGGCACCACCACCACGAGATTGATTGTCACAAACATACAATGTCAAAGATGGCAATTGTTGGAGATGGGTTTCACAACTTTATTGATGGACTTGTGATTGGTTCTGCATTTTTAGTTGATTCTAGTTTAGGTTTTGTAATTACTTTTGCAATTGCGTTACATGAGATTCCTCAAGAAATAGGTGATTTTTCAATTTTACTACATTCAGGTATGAGTAAGTTTAAAGCGTTATTTTTTAATTTTGTTAGTGGACTTGCATCTGTTCTTGGAGGAGTTTTAGCATATTTTTTTATTGGGGAATCAACTTTAATTCTTCCGTTTCTACTTGCATTCACTGCTGGGAGTTTTATATATATTGCGCTTGCGGATATTGTTCCTGAATTTTCTAAAAAGCACGAGTTTTCACAAAATATGTTAAGTTTGTTTTTTGTACTGGGGATGATTATCACTACGACTTTAATTACATTACTTCATTAATTAGTTGAAATATTTTATTTTAATTATTTATTTATCTTTTATTAATTCTTATTTATGTAGTAACATTTACTTATAAACTATTTTTGTGATATTGTATTTATGAATAAAAAATCTTTTTTATTATTAAGTTTATTTGCTCTTGCTATTGTAGGTTGTAGTAATACCGAAATTAGTTTAAATGAGACTGAAGTAGAGTCTGAGATTAAATCAGAGATTGAAACTGGTCTTGAAGGTAATGTTGTAGTTGTTGATTCTACTATTGAATTTTCTAGCGAGATTACTGAGGAAGTTATTGAAGAAATTGTTCTTGAGGAATCTGTTGAAGTTGTATTTGAAGATGAATCAATTCATATTGAAACTGAGTCTGGTGAATCTATTGATGTTAATGTACAAGAAGATGGAAGTGTTTCAATTAAATCTGAAGAACATTCAACATCAGTTTCTATTGATGAAGAGGGGACAGTTGTTATTGATACGGATATTGATTTATCAAATGTTCCAAATGTTGACATTGCTGATTGGTGTGTTGTTGGTCAAGTGATTGAAAATGAAATTGATGCTACAACTTCTGTATCTTTTACAATTGTTGGTATTGTTGATTTTAAGGATGAAAAGTATTGTTTATCTAGCGGTGTTGTTGTTGCTGGAACAATGGAAATAGCTACTTCAATTTACGCACAAGGGCCAACATCTGGTTATTGGATTGTAACAGAAGTATTAGGTCAAACTATTGAAAAAAGAATTGAAATTCAATAATTTTTAATTATTTATTTTTTTATAATTATCATCTTATTTAAACTATTTATTTTATTAGAGATTAATCTTCTTTTTTAGTTTCAGTTTTTTTTGTTTTAGGTTTCACATCTAAAAAATCACCGATGATTTCTTTAATCATACTTACTGTTTCTTCTCTGTGTTTGTCAAGTTCTGGTCTTGTTACAAAGCTCATTGGATTCCATAAATCAATATATTTTTCTAATTTTTTCACTTACATCGCACCTTTTTTCGACTAATTTCTTAACGCGTCAGGTCGAAAGCCATCTTGAGGCTTTCTNGCTTTTGGCTAAAATTAGTAAAAAAGCATGCACCAAAAAAATTAATTTTTATTTTTTAGGTTTCACATCTAAAAAATCACCGATGATTTCTTTAATCATACTTACTGTTTCTTCTCTGTGTTTGTCAAGTTCTGGTCTTGTTACAAAGCTCATTGGATTCCATAAATCAATATATTTTTCTAATTTTTTCACTTCATCTTTAGTTGTCATTAAAGATAATTGTTTTTTTACTTTTGAATTAAATAATTTTAAATTGTCTAAATCTCCTGTTAAGTCTCGCATGTCTGTTCTTAGTGATTTAATGTCTGAGTTTAATTTTTTAATTGTAGAGATTGAGTTATGATCTAACAATTCAATTTTTTCTCCAATCAAATCAATTTTAGATTCTAAATCTTTTTGTCTTTGTGTTACAACTAGTATTGCTTTAGAATGTGTGTCGATTTTTGTAAACGCTTCTTTGTTTTCGTCTTTTGAATCACCAAATATTGAATTTCCCATTTTTTTATGTATTTTGTGATTTATTATATATAATTATATTAATAATAATTATACTAATAAATCTATTATAATTATAATTTACATCTTTTCTTTTTTAGTTATACTTTTAACTTGTTAGTTATGATTTGTACTTTTATTTATTTTATTCTATTATATCTTGTTACTTTTTCTCGTGAATGTTATTTGTTTGTGTAAGTAGTATTATGGTTTGTAATTATTGAATTAATATATTTATATTTAATTAAAATTTACATTTTATTTCTATGTTTATTGATTATGTTTTGGGCGGAAAATATCACACTTTTAAACAGGTTTCTAAAAAAGACTTGTTAAATTTGAATTTTTTGCTTACAAACTCAAAAGGAGATTTTTTAAATTTAGGAATTAGTTCAAATTCCTGTAAGTATCAAGGGTTTAATGTTTGTAAAAGTTCTACTGTTGAGATATTTAAATTTATAGAGAATATTATGCCTGTAGGTGTTGATGTTGAACGCGTTATGTATTCAGGAGATAAAATTGAGAGAACTTTTAGTTCTAGATTTACTGAGGAGTTAACATATATTGACGATAGTAGTTACGAATCAAACTCTTTAGATTCATCAAAATCTAATTCAGATAATTTTTTTTCAAAGAATAAAGTTTTAACTAAAGATAGTTTTATTGTGGGACCTACTGGTGGTTTAATTTATGAGATTAATAATTTTGAAGGAGATATTGTTTTAGATTTAGATATGAAAAAAAAGAATGATTTTAATAATAATAATCGTGATTATAAAACTACTTTTGAAAATGGAATTTGTTATGTTGAGTTTACAAAGCAGAATGGAAAATATTCTTATAAACAATTTATGGCGATTAAAACTCAAAACTTTGCTTATGATTTAGTTGAGAAGTTTGTAACTAAACATTATGAGTTTACAAGATTACAAAAATCAGATTGGAAGTGGTCAGTTTATAGGTTAATGAATATTAAAGTTTTAAGTAATAAAAAAATATTTTTTGGTTGTGGGTTTAGTTTAGAGGAAGTTAAATCTCAAATTGAATTACTTGAAAAATATGAAACTGATTTAAAAGATATTTTAGTTGGAGAAGTTAATGATGTTTTTTCAAATGAGTTTGTGTTTGATAAACCTTTAAGTTCAAATGTTTTAACAAGTTATGATTTGTCCGTTCTTGCAACTTATAAATTTTTAAAGGTTGATTTAGATAATAAAAATATTGGGATTGGAAGTTTTGCAGGGTTTCCTTATTTTTCAAATGTTTGGGCACGTGATGATATTTTTGGTTTGCGCGCTTTGATTAATTTAGGCGAAATAGGGCTTGTGAAAAATAGAATTAATTATTATTTAAATTTGATTGATTCTAAAACTGGTGGGTTGCCTAATTTATTGTCGCGAACGGGAGAAAATAATTGCGATATTGTATTTTTATTATCAAAACGTATTGAAGATTTTTTATTTTATTTAATTGAGGAAGATGAATTAAATAAACTTTATTCTAATGAGGAGTTAAAAAAGATTTATTCAACATTAAATAAAAGTTTTCATAATATTGTAAAATATAATTGGGATTTTGATAATGAGTTAATTCAAGTTAAAAATAAAAATTCTTTTCGTGATAAGTTATTTGAAAAATTTCCTTTAAATGTTCAAGTTTTATTTTTGAATTTCACATCGTCTATGTCATTTTTAGGTAAACTTATTGGAGATGATATTAATCAAAATGAAATTAAATCTTATGAAGATTTTGAAGGTTTATTAAAAATGCAGATTCGTTCTTCTTATGTTAAAAATGGAATGTTATTTTCTGATATTGGATGTAGCAAAATTACTTATGATATTTTTTCATCTTATTATTTTTATCCAGAATTATTTTCAAAGGAAGAGTGGGAAGAAATTTTTGATAGGGGTTTGATTGTGTTGCGTACTGATTGGTCTGGAATTTCTAGTTTAAGTTCAGAACATAAACATTATATTGATGAACATTCTGGACACGATGGTGAAAGTCGAACGCGAGGAGATTCATTTTTTTATATGAATAATATTGCAGCGATTTGTATGAATAATTTAAATGAGAATAAGTATTCAAAGATTATATCTTCTATCTTATTAACTTCAACTAGTGATGTGCTTGGATGTGGTACGATTGGGTTTTCTAGCGAGTTGAGTTCTAGTTATGAAAAAAGATCTGAGGGGAATTTAGCGCAATTAACATCATCAACTTCATATATTGAGATGATTGATAAGTTATTTGATAAAATTAATTAATACTTCTTTTTTTTCCCCATTATTATTTTTAGTATATTATTCTATTTTAGATATTACATTTCTTTATAAATATTAAATTTCATTTCAGTTTATGTTAAAAAAATTAAGGAATTTTTTATTTGGTGGTGCTCTTGTTGCTGCAAGTATGTTGCCTTTGAAATCTGCTAATGCTGGAGTAATTTATGATTTTGTAGATCCAACTGGACAAGTAATTAGTTATAATGTAGGTAATATGATTGCTAATGGGAAACAGATTCTTAAAAGTATTAGTTTGGAAAATTATTCTAGTGGAGTTTATAAATATACTGAAAATGGTAAAACCTTAGATTTAAATATTGACATTAAATTTGATTCTAATGGTAATGTAATTTTTGATGATGATTTATATTTACAATTTATAATTGAATATTATACTAAAAAAGGATATTATACTTCTATGTCTTCTCATTTTGTTAATAATTATACTGAATCTGACATTGATTATTTATTTAATGAATCTTTATCTTCTTCAGATAATTATTTAGTGTTTATGGGCGCTTTAAAAGATAGATTTAATCATGCGACTGTAGTGGAAAAAAAGAAGGCTTTAAATAGAATTTATTCTATTTTGTATGAGAGTTATGATCAAAAAGTTGCAACGGGACACTTTTATAATATTTCTCAAGAAGCTTATTTTCAAGAATTGAAACTTCAGAATAAGGTTGGTAATTGTGGAGATATTTCTTGTGTTATGCTTGATATTGGGAAAGATGTTTTTGGTGTTACAGGACTTGTTGTGTCAATGGGTGTCCATATGTTACCAATTTTTAAATTTCCGGAAGGCGATTTATATTCTCCTGAACGAGATATTACTAAAAAATCATTTTTTGAGATTATGGAATCATTTTCATATACAAGTATTACTAACATTATTTCTAATTGTGATGATGGTTTAATTGCTGAGGTTCAAAGTTTTATACAAAGACAATATCAGAAAACTATTATGCCTGGGAATATTACAAATATTAGAGATTTTGGTAATTTAAAACATTTTGAATTTGGGTTGTCTGATACTGAGCTATTTTTTTTAGGGAATTCTAATAAAGATATTTATGGTTTTAAAAAAAGTTATATTAATGATTTTAAAAGTTTAGGTTTTGAAAAAGTTAGTGGGAATTTTGGAGTTACTGGATATTTTAATGTCCAGTCTGCAAAAGATGGACGTGATAAGAAAAACGTGATTGGTGTAAGCGGTTATACTAATTTATCAAAAAATTTTACTCCATCGATGATGAAAGATTTAGATATTGTGTGTGGGAATTTTACAAAAGGTATTGTTGAGGGTGATGTATTTAAAGGATTAGGGATTGATACAGGGGCTGCTGTAACTATTGATGTGTCGAGCGAGTTGTATTGTTTATTTAAAACTAAAAAGAATTTAGTTGTTAGTTCTTCTTTTGGAATTAAACCTTATTTTACAACTCCTTCTAATCAATATTTAAAAACTTATAAGTTTTATGAATTTGGGGCATCATATCAAGTTGAAGGATATAAGTTTGAAATTTCACAAAAAAAAATCGGATTACATAAAGAAAATATTTTTTCAGCAGCTTATAATTTTAAAGATTGGAAAGTTGATGGTTCTGTAATATATAATCAATACGGTGATGATATTGCGAGGTCTATTTTACCTAAACTTCAAAAAAAATTAACTTTAACTTATGCAGATTTAGCATCTTTATCTGTTATTAATGAAGGTTCAGAATCAAAGATTATGTTTAATCTTAAAATTCCATTTGAATTTTGGAAAAAATTTTAACTTGATTTTTGTTTTTGAGTGAATGAATTTAATTCACACCTTTGTCCAACAATTAATAGTAACGTTTTTAAACCAATTTAGTTATTTATATTAATATATGAAACAAATTATTATATTTTTTACAATTTTATTAACTTTTTTAAGTTTAGGATACGCTGTTCAGGATTTAATTCCTTTACAAGGGAGTGCTTATAATATTGATGGGAGTCCTGTTGAGGGTGGAGATATTCAAGTATTTATTTATGATGCGCCAGTTGATGGGAATTTAATTTATGATTCAGGTGTTGATTTTGATAATAAAATTAATAGTGGACAATATGATATTTTACTTGGTTCTAGTTCTGTTGATTTAATTTTAGAATTTGGAGAAATTTATTATATTGATATTTCTATTAATACAGATGATATTGATTTTGATGGAAATGAAAGACAAATGTTTCAGTCAACTGTTGGTGATATTAAAAAATTATCTTCTAGTAATATTGCTAGTGGTGAAAATAGTTTTGCTGGTGGTATTTACTCTAATGCTTCAGGTCAAATGTCTTTTGCAATTGGGGAAGATTCAAAAGCATCAGGTATTGATTCTTTTGTTGGTGGTAAAGGTTCAGAAGCATCAGGATTATACTCATTTGCTTTTGGAACAAATGTGCTTGCATCAGGCCAAAGTAGTGTTGCCTTTGGTGAAAATACTATCTCAAGTGGTCAAAACTCGTTTGCAATAGGAGAAAATACGTATTCTTCAGGATGGAATTCATTTGCGGGAGGATTTAATTCTAATGCTACTGACGATTTCACTTTGGCATTTGGGAATTTTGCAGTTGCTTCAAATTACAGTTCAATTGCTTTAGGAATTAATTCAGTTGCATCAGGAAAAACATCATTTAGTTTTGGTTATGGAAATAAAGCATTAGGGGAAAGTTCATCTGCTTTTGGTGTTGGGACTACTGCTGATGGTTTAGAATCAATTTCGATTGGGTTTGCCTCAATTTCTTCAGGATATAATTCAATCGCAATTGGTAGAGATATTAATGTGACTGGAGATTATTCAATTGGCATAGGTTTAAAACAATTAGCAACTAAAAGTTTAGTTTCACAAGATAACACATTCGCAATACTTGGAGGTAATTCAGGTTTTGGAACTGCTACTCCACAACACACACTTGAAGTTAGTGGGACTGTTTTATTTGAAAATTTAAAAACTAATGATTATCCTTTAATTGTAAATACTAACTCTGCGAGTGAAGGTATATTAGTTTCGAGCATTTATGATTCTGAACAATACGTAAAACTAAACTCTGGATTTATTAATATTAAAGCAACTAGTACTGGTTCAGGAGTTGATAATTTTATTTCATTTGAAAATCAAGATCACGAGTGGTCAATAGGACTTTCAAGGTCTCAGGGTATGGGAAGTACTGATGAGAATAGATTTTATATTGGTGAATTTGTTGATAGTTTATATGTAAATAGATTTGTAATTCAAGATACTACTGGTAATGTTGGGTTTGGTGTTGATAATCCGCAAAGAACTGTACACATTAAAGATGTTATGAGGCTTGAACCAATTAGTGCTGCGCCAGAAAATGCACAGTTAGGGGATTTATATGTTAATGATTTATCAAAAGAGATTTGTTTTTTTAATGGGAATTTTTGGGAAGGTTTAACTGGTAATGTTTGCGAGATAGTGTTAATTGATGAAGGTGACATTGTTGGAGATAGTATTAGTTTAGGAGAATATGAAGGTGCTTTAGTTGGAGATTACTTAATTGAATTTTTAGGATTTGGTGAGGATTCAGATGGTTTAATGTATGCAATTATTGGTTCAGAACAACAAATAAGTAAAGGAAATAATAGAATTGTAAATTATTATGAGGGAGAAGTTTCATTTCTTGGAAAATATACTGTGACTATCTCTGAGATGTTAGATTCTTCAAGGTCTTCAATTAAAGGATATATGACTATGGATTTTTTAGAGAGTGGTGAAGGGAATTCTCAAGATGGACATACTTTAACTTTAGAGGAAGGGACTGATGATAGTTTTCAACTTAGTGGAGTTGAAAAAATAATTAATGTTCTGGCAGTTTATTCTGATTCAGTTTTATTGGATATTGATGGGTATACTAGAACAATAGATATTGGTAATAGTGAGTCTTTTAATGGTGATGTTTGGACTTTGGATAACATTAGTTATGGGATTGGTAAAAATGCTATACCTTTTGTTACAATAACTTTAGAATAAAATGAATTTAAATAAATTAAATCAAATTATATTTTTATTTATATTTTTGATTTCATCAGCTTTCGCATTTAGTGGAACTTCAGATAATTATCAAACAACTTCAAACATTGGAGCGATTGGTGGTTCTCCTAGTTTATCTAGTTTGATGATTATTGGGACTGGAAATTCTGATAACTATTTTATGAAATTGGGAGCAGATTATTATAATGTTTCAGAGTTAGTTTTAAAACCTGAGTTAAATATTATTTATCCAATTCATAACTCTGTTGTTGATATTTCAAAAAGAGGAATTAATTTTAATGCAAGTTTTACAAAAAATATTCGTAAAGTAATTTATACAAATTATAATAAAAAAATTAGTTTAACTAATTTGATTGATAGGAGTTCAAAGTTAAATACTATTGATACAATTATTCCAATTCATTATGGTTTAAATATTTTAGAGTTTACATTTATTGATAATTATGGAATTTCAAATACTAAAACTTTAATTGTTAATACTAACTTAAGTTTTAATAGTTTAGATGATGATGTTGATGGTGATGGAGTTAATGATAGTTTAGATAATGTGTTTGGTGGTATCGATAATATTTATACGAATGTGATTAATTTTACTTTAGAGATTAATGATTCAGAAGATTTAAATAAAACTTTTAATAATAAAACTGATGTTACTTTTTCACGTAATAATAAGTCTATTGTAAAGTTTAAAAATGATTTTTCAGTTAGAGATTTAGATTTAACTTCTTTAGTTATCAAGGATGATTATGTTGAAAACAATTCTAAGGTTTTAATTTCAGGTTTAGATATTGGAACAGATACTAAAACAATTTTTATTGAATTGTTAGGAGATACTACTAAGTATAATTCATTATGTATTAAAGATGCAGAGATTGATGACTTTGAAGATATTAGTAGTATGTGTGCGGACTCAGATGAGACCTATATTAACGTGATTCCTTCAGTTGTTGGAGATTATACTGTATCGTATACGGACTCTTCAAATACTACTGTACAAATTGATGGGTTAAGTCATAGTGGAATTTCACAAACGTGTACTGAGAGTTGGAGTTATACTACTTGGAGTTCTTGTTCTGGTTCAATTCAAACACGTGTTGCAACAGATGCAAACTCTTGTGGTAGCGTAAATACTCAAGAAATTATATCACAAAGTTGTACTAGTTCATCAGGTTCTGGGAGTAGTGGAAGTTCTGGAAGTTCAGGTAGCGATGGTAATGATTATACTCCTGTTGATGATGAAGTTGAAGAAGAAATTGAGGATGATATTACTGAGGATGTTGTAGTTACAAAATCAGTTTCAACTTCAGAGAGTTCTAATACAAATATGGGTCTTTCAAATTCAGAGGGTATGATTGTTTCAGATTTATCTAATGATTTACAAAATGAACTTGCTGATGATTTAGTTAATGTGTCGTCTTCAAATATTGAAAATTCAGAGGTTGATTTAACTGACATAAGTATTGATTTAAAATATTATGTGATTGGATTTGTTTTATTATTAGTTATCTTATTTGGTGTTGCTATGGTGAAAATTAAAGTTAAGAAATCAAAAAGAAAAAATAGGTTTTATGTTAATACTCAAAACTATGTTCGAATGTATAAATCACAATTTACAAAGGAACAAATTGTTGATGAATTACGTAAGTTTAATTATCCTGAAGAGATTATTCAAAAAGTAATTACAGAAGAATATTCTTTTTAATTTTTCATTTTTATTGATTTTTATTTTAAATATTGATATTTTATTATGTTAGTTTTTAATTTGTTTGGCGGCATCAATAAATCTTTGTTTTCCAATTCCTTTTGTTGTGATGTAGTTTTGTATTAGTTGTGTTAGTTTATCTTCTCCTCGAGCTTCATAGAATGTTTTTGCAGTTTGCATTCCTCGTACTCTGTATGAGTTTGGATTTGATTTTTTGTGAAAGTTTAATTTTGAGTTGGCTGCATTTTCTCCATCTTGTTTTAGTATGAAATAGTATTCTCCTAAAGTTGCAAAAATTTCTCTGTACTTTTTATCCGGTTCTAGTTGTGAGTTGTAGCTTTGTATGTGTAACATTTCATGAAATCCATATAAACTAAATACTTTGTTTGATTCTTTTTGATTAGTTATTTGTATTGCTCTTTGGTATCCTATTCTGATTATGTTTGTTTCAGTATTTGTTGAAAATATTGTGCCTACTCCCTTGTCATCTGTAATTACTATTTCATATCCATTTGTGTGGTGTTTAGTTGTTACACATGCAATTTTCAAATCTTCACATAAAAATGTTTGTGATGCTTTTAAAGATTCACTTAATGTATTTATTACTTGTTCTAGTTGCGGTGTATTTTTAATTGTTTTGTCTTTATATATTGTAATTATTCCGTGTCCAAAAATGTCAAGTTTAACTTTTTCTAGTTTTATTGCTGCTTGGTTTGCTTACGTAATTGTTGTGGTTAGTAGTAAGGGTAGTAATAGTTTTTTTATCATATTTAAAGTAATGATTTTTCATTTATTAATGTGTTTGTTTCTTATTTTTTTCTAATTATTACTTTTTTGTTATTGGTAGTAGTTATAAACTCTTATATTGTAGTTTTTTTAATTTTAGGTTATGTTAAAGAATAAATTACGTAATTTTACCTTGATTGGTTTAGTTTTATTTTTATCTGGATGTTCAAGGTCTGGAACAAATCCTGTTCAAAGAGCTTTTGAATCTTTTGGAACAACTCTGACTACTTTGATTCATAATCCAAATGTTTTATTTGGGATGATGTTTGTTGCAATGTTGATTGGGTCTTTTGCAATGTTTAAAGGTCTTTTAAGATTCGCATTTTCAAAAAACTTTTCAGATTCAACTTTTGGTCCTAAAGAAATTAATGTACTTGCTTTAATGCTTTCTATTATTGGAACAATTGGGATATTTTATATTTTTAGAGCTGAAAAAAGCCAATTTATTAGTTTGTTTGGAGGAATGGTGGGCTTATTATTTGTTTTATTTTTATGTGTTTTAATTATGAGGTACTTTTTGAGTATCGCAAAGAGTTTTGAGAATAGCGATGGAGCACTTGGCAAGGGTGCTGGTTGGATTGCTGTTACGACGATTGGTGTTATTATTTCATTATTCTTTTTAGTTGGTTATGCTGGAAAAGTTTTAATGAGTATAGGTTGTGTAATTAGTGATGGTAGTAAAGATTTGAGTTGTAGCGTATTAGGAAATTATAATATTTTTGTATTAATTTATAATCATGGGAGTTCAATTTTAACTTGGGCGATTTTTATTGCGATTGTTTTTGGAATAATTTATTTAAATAAAAAAAATAGTGATGCTAGTTCTAGTAGTTCTAGTTCTTCAAAATCTGACGAGAAATCAGGAGATAGTGGCATTCTTGGTAGCGTGTTTGGTGGTGGAAGTAGTAAGTCTTTATCTAAAGAAGTTGAGGTAAATGTTAAAGATATGCAGGGGAATTTGAAAACTGTTGCTAATGGATTAAAAGTGATTAAAAAAAGTATAAATAAACAACATGATATTTTAAATAAAATTTCAAATCAATTGAGAGGTAGTGGTAATTTATAAAATGGCAAAGGCAGGAGGAGATAGTTATAAGGGAACAGCTAAGTTAAGAGACAATCTTAATGGGCAATTTAATGAGTATAGACAAGAGAATAATAATATTGAAAGAGAGATTACAAGAATTGTTCAAGTAATCTCTAAAATTGAAGCGTATGGGGATGATGGTGTTTCTAAAAAAGATGTTATTTCAAAAAAATCAAAATTAGTTGGAGATGAAATTTATGGGGAAGTTTTTTCTGCTTTGTCAAGTGATGGTGTACGCTTTAAAGAATATTCTAATAAATTACTTGATCTTCTTAAAAATGAAGAATCCTCTATTAAAGAGTTTATGGGATTATCTACATACGATCATATTTCTTCAAATAAATATCTTTTAGATAGAATTAATGTTTATAATGAAGATAAGTTAAATATTGTTCAAATTTTATTTGGGTATATTCCTTCTCTAAGTGATAAATTAAATGGTGTTGTGAAAGTTATGGAACTAGGTATTGAACATGCGGGACAATACTTTATTAATTTTTATACTGAATTTATAAAACATTTAGATAGTAGTAATAGTAAAAGTAGTTTATTTTTTAGTTTGGCTAAAATGTTAAATGATTTAGTTCAATATTCTGAGGATTTTAATTCTCAATATGCTGAAAATAAAGAAAAGTTTATGGGAGCTTTACATGGTAGTACTGTTCAAACATTTGCTGAAAAATTTTTTGCTGGGGGATATGGTTATAATGGAGTTATGGAATTAAATGCAATTTTACGAAAGTTTAGTATTGATTTAACAGATTTAAAATCAGAAAATACTTATGATAGTTTAAAAGAATCTGAAGATAGAGATAAAATTGATAAATTTGTAAAGAAAACTTTACTACATTTACTTTCTGATGATTCAAAATTAGTTACAAAGGTTAAGGCTGTGTACAAGGATGAAGATGGTAATGATTCACCTACTGGTACTGGTTCTAAAGATAAACTATCTGAAACGGAGATTGAAACTTTTAGAAAAACATTTAGTGAGATGGGAAGTCTTGGTTTAGGGACAGGTAAAATTGAGGATACTAATAAATCTACGGTTAAGGAATTAATGAGTGAATTTTTAATGGTAACTTTTGGGGATATTTCAAATCTTAAAGCAGATAAACATAAGTGTCCACAATTTAATAAAGTTTGTAATGCTTATCATAAAGATATATGGAAGAATGCTAAGGCCGATGGGAGTTTGAAAGAACTATTGAAATTTGTAAAGGATAATGAGAGTATGATTAGAAGTTTGGAATCTTCTATTGTTAATTTATTTTTAAAATTGTTATTTAAGGTTATTCCTGAGGCTTAAGTACAATGAATATAGATTTTAAAAATTTTGGAAGTTCTATAAAGAGCTCAAATAATAATAATAAACCAGATGATAGTGGTATTAGAAACCTTTTAGCTGAGTCTAAAACTAAATTAATCTTATCTGATTTGAAACATGGGCAGTCTGGGTATGTTCAGTTTAATTTTAGAGATTTTAAAATTGAAAGAATTGTATTAAAAAATCCTTATAATAAAGACGACAAACCATCTCTAAGAGGATATAGATTATTTTTAAATTTAAATGCAAAAATGTTTTTGGATAAAACTGAGAATTATAGTATTGGAGTTCGTAAATATAAATCAAAAAATAATGTTGTTCCTCATTTTTATATTGAAGATAAGGATACGATTGATAGGATGTTTATAGAGATTGATAAAGTTGTTGAAAAAATGAATTTAAATCAGATTGATACTATTAAAGATAAAATAGTTCAACTTGCAGATATTATTGAAGAGAACTCTATAGATTCTGAGAAAGGTATTAAAGATAATGTTAAAAATTATACTATACCTCATTTAACTGGTGTTGGACAACCACAATCTGAGGAGGAAAAAGAACTTACAAGATTTAAGTTTGTTGATCCTTCAGAGGATGAAGATACCGAAGGATTATTAACTAGTTTGTATGATTTTTCATCTATTAAATTAGAGTATGATATTGATATGACTAAGGATGAGGCTATGATTGAAATTGATAAATTTTTAATTTCACAAAATTTAGTTGGGAATCAAGCAAAAGATATTAAGAAATATTTTAATTTTAATATTTATGTTGAGAAAGATTATACAAAGATTAATAGTGGGGGTATTTTATATGGTCCTCCTGGAACTGGAAAAACGTACACTGTTAAAAATTCGATTATTAAAATATTTGAAAAAGTTTTCAAGTTTAATGTTTTACTTGTGAATATGGCAGAGAAACTTGGGAATGGTGATAGTATGTATGTGGGGTCTATGCTTCGTGCAACTAATAGTATTTTTCAACCTGCGATGAAACTTGTTCAAAATACTAAAAAACCTTGTTTGATTTTTATTGATGAGGGTGATAAATTAGTTGGTACTGGTGGTGCGATTGATAATAAGGAAGCGATTGTTGCTATGAAAAATTATATTAATCCTTCAATTTATCCTGGGATTGTTGTATGTATTGCTACAAATTTACCAAATACAAAGATTGATACAGGAATTGGGGAGAGGCGTTTAGCAATGTTACTTTTTGATTATCCTGATTTAAAAAAAGCTACTAATATTTGGAAAGGAAAAAGTGATTTAATTTTTACAAATCCTAATACAAATAATTTTAGTGATTCAGAGTATCAAATTTTAGGCTCAATTGTTGCAAATAATGTTGGAATTGATGCGATTGATACTTTTACAAAAAATCTTGAGTTACAAGATGAAGTTGATTTTGATGAATTTAAATATGATTTTTTTAATTCTACTTTGGGAAGAGTTGAACATATTGCTGCAGTGAAACTTGATGAGATGGGTGGTGGATATAGACAAGTTAATCAAAATGAGATTAATATTATGGTTGAAAAAACTAAAGAACAAAAAGAAAGATTACTTGATGCTTATAGAGGTATTTCTTTAGTTGAAAAAAATAAGTCGGGACTTAGTAAAGTTATGAGTATTATTAATAATAATAATCAAGATTTTTATAATTTGTATTTGAATATGTATAATGAATTTGTAAAAATTTTAATTGGATATGTCAATGATAATGAAAGTTTTAATTTTAAAAATGATTCAGTTGTAGAGTCTGCAATTTTAATTCATTCTCAGATTACTACTTTAATTGAAGATTTTAAATATGTTCGAAGAAGATTTTCACAAAACCATTCTCGTGATTTTGGTGAAAATTTATTAGTTCAATTGAATTTTTTAGATGGAGTTATTTCATTAATTATTCTGAATACAGAAAATAAAAAATATTTAAAAAAAGTTCCTTTATTAATTGGTAAAAAGGGAGAACTTATAGGTTCTACTAAACAAAAGGAATTTATTGTAATTGCTCACGAGTTACCTGTGCCTGCTGATTTATTTGGGATTAGTCCTGCTAATAATGCTGGAAATTCACAATCTCCTGATGATTTAAAATTAGTTTTAACTGAATTATTTAAAAATAATCTAGTTAATTTAACAAAGTTAAATATTAATACTCTTTATGATCGTACTTCTTTTAATGGATATTTATTAAATCTAAATTTCCTTGTGTCTGAGTTAGAAACTGTTTATAATAAATTATCTAATCCAGAGATTGATACTTCTGATTCTATTTTAAAGTTATCTAATATTTTTAAATATTTGAGGATGTGTCGTGTTTCTGCATCTTTACTTACTGAGTGGGTTAATATAAAAAATTTAAATATTAATGATGATTTAGATGATAAAAGAAAATTATTTATTTTTAAAACTGTTAAAATTTTAGTTGAACAAACTCAAAAATATTATTAATTATTACTCTTTATTTTTGTGATTTTTTGGATTTGTTCAATTAACTACTTAAAATTCATTACATTATTTTATAAACTCAATTTGTCCTTTTTATTCTTTGTTTAAGAACAAAAAGTATTCTTTAGTTAATCTTTTTTTAACTGGAAATTTTAAAACAAATAATGATTTGAATAAAATTTCTAAAAAAATTGAAAAAGAGAATATTGATGTTAAAAAAATTGATATTTCTAATGTTGAGTTACATGTTTGTAAAGAATCTATTTCTAAAAAAAATTCTAAAAAATTACTTGAACTTATGGAATTAATTGTTCTATTTGATTCATATCTTCCTACTAAATCTAATCATCTACATACTAATAATTTAAATCATTTAGAAGAGATTAAAAGTTTACGAGAATTAGTTTCAAATATTAAAAAATCTTTACGTCCAAATTATAAAATTATTTCAAAATTAAATAATCATAATTTTGTTTTACATGACTCTTTACTATCGTGTGGTATGATTTTAGGTTTTTTACAAAGTTGGGATGAACACAAATTATTGACTCCAAATCAGTATAAACATTTAAATATTTTATTAGTTGTTTTTAGTCGCTGTATGCATGATGTTTTGAGCGAGATTAAAGTTTAATTTTATTTATTATTATTTTATTTTTATTTTTAATTAGTTTTACCAAACATATATAAACTAACTTTTTGTATGAATCTTATGATTAATAGATTAGTTTTAGCATTTGTTGCTTTTGTTTCAAGTTTAGTTACAGTTTTTGCATCAAATCATGATGAGGTTTTCATTTTATTTAAACCAATTGTTTTAATTTTTGGAAAGGGTGGTATTCCTACTCTTCTAGGAAATGATTTAGTTTTATTTGGTTTAATTTATGCTGCTTATTTTTGGGTAGGTTATTTACTTTTAAAAATTGTATTTAAACTTGGATTTGGTTCAAATCATGAGAAAGAAGCAAATACTATAGCTTTGTTGACTTCATTTATTGGGGTTTCTGCAATGTTTTATATGTTTGTATCAAAAGCATCTGTTGGTGGAGAAATTACCTCTTCTGGTATTAAAGCAGGAATTATTATGTTTGGTGGGACTGTTGGGTTTTTACTATTAAGTGTAGTTCTTCTTTTTGTTATATATTCAATTCACAAAGCTACTGAGGAATCTAGATGGCATTGGACATGGATTGCTGGAGTATTTTATATTGCTTTAACTTTGTTACTTGGATATGTTAAGAACATACTTAAAACTGCAACTGAGAAATTGTTTTGGGAAAATTCAAAAACATACATTCAAATGATAATAGAATGGGTTGGATTAGTATTTATTGTCCTTGCAATCTTAGCAATAATTAAATCAGTAAAGTCTAGAGCTAATTCTCCTGAAGGAAAAGAAATGGCAGAAGAGTCTAAAGAATTAAAAGAAAAAAAGAAAGATCAAGAAAAAGATGAAGCTGAAATAAAAGCAATCACTGATAGAATCCATAGTAATTTAGAAAAAATTAATACAGAAATGAATAAAATTAAAGGAGGTTTATTATAAAATGGCACAAACAATTGATACAATTAAGAAACTTTTGGCATCATTATTATTGGTACAAAGTTTATATGGTTCAGTAGAACAAGATTTTGAGTTACTTAGAACGAAAACTATTAATGGAGTTAATAGTGTTCGTGATATGAAAGAACCTTGGCGTTTTGCTGGTGAGAAAAAAACTGAGGCTTATACAAAATTAGTTATGTTATATAATGCATCTCAAACAGAAACTACACGGCCTGAGATTAAAAAAATTTGTGTTGATGGAAAAGTATTGTCTGATTGGTTACAAAAAGTTTCTACTATGACTGATTCTACTCAAATGAATAAATATTTTGGAGGTACTGGGAGTGAAAATTATCCTAATAGTTTTAATAAAGTTTTTACTCAATTTGAAGCTCTTTCAGATAAGGTTACTAAAGATTTAGGTATTGTTACAGTTCGTGAAGCATCTTTAAATCATGCTGGGAATAAAGTAGCTGAGATTAATCTTGTTCAAAATGAAATTTTTAAATCTTTAGATGATAGTAACTTTACAAGTAATATTGTTGTTGATGTGAGAACTTATTATAAACAAACAATTTTAAAATTACTTGCTCAGGATTCTTCTAATGAAAAAGAATATAAAATTCAATATGATTATGCTATGAATTTAGCTTCTTTTAACTCTTATGCATTTAATAATTTTTTAATTAATTGTACTGATACTACATTAACTAAAAAGTATACAGATATGATTGATACTTTAATTGATAGATATATAAGTCTTAGAAATGCAAAAATTACTGATGAGATTTTAAAAAAACAAATTTTTAAAACTTCTGATGTGTCCTTTAAACTTAAAGATTTAACAAAAGATGAAATTGAATTAAATAATATTAGTTTAAATCTTATTATTAATTTTTTAAAGAATGATAAATTAAAAATTTTACTTACTAAGTATCATAAATCCTTTGTTAATGATAAAATTTTAAGCTTAGAAGTTAATGAACGTATAGAAATGTTTAAAGGTTTTATGCATATTCTTCAATTAATAAGTAATATTTCAGATAAATTTACTGATGAATCTAGAAATCCTGAAACTATACGTAATTTAGCTCTTATTTATGATGATTTATTAAAAACTAAGAAACTTGAACCTGCAAAGGTTGCTGGTTATGTCTCAACAATGTTTACCTCGTACTAGTAGTAACAAAAGATATCTTTATAAATAAAGAAATACTACTTTTATTATGAGAAATATATATGAGAATAGACATTCTGGGAATGTAACTCCTGGTACGACAAGCTCTACTGCAACTACGGCAACTTCTACTGGTGGTAGTAATGGTTCAAGTAATAAATATTCATTAAAAAAGAAACTAGTCGTTGGTGCTTTAGCTTTAGCAACTGTTACTTGTGCTGCTAAGTTATACAATAACTTTTCACATACTCATTCTAATCAATTAAACTCTCAAACTACTACAAACCAAGTACAACCTAGTTCTACAACTCCTGTAGTTAATTCTACAATTATTAATAATACTACTATTAATAATCCTATAATTAGTAATAATGCTTCAGCTGTTAATACATCTTCAACTGGTCCAAATGTTCATCCTAATTTTCTGAACTTTCCTGAAAATGAAGTTTATAGAAAGGTTACTTTTTCAAAACTTTCTGATTTACTTCCATCTAGTGGAAATACTAATCAAAATTTTTTAAACTTTCCATCAAATACATACTCTAGTGGTAATCAAACTAGGACTTTAGATAGTACTTCAACTACTAATACTACTCTTTCACCTGCTGAATCTGGTGAAACTTTATTTGTTGAAAATATTTTTGGTGAGTTACTTTATACTATGGATTATACTTGTAAAGGTATGCCTCTTGAGACTGATATGCGAAATTTTGATACTACTTTTAATGGAAATACATATAAACTTGGTATAGATGGGAAAATGCCTGAAGCTTTTATGAATGAAATTGCAAGTAAATGTATACCTCATGAAAATTGGAGAGAAAATTCTTTAGATTCTTTAGATAAACTTAATACTTATATTCCATTACCAAGTGATATATATCAAAGTCTTGAAAAATGTCTTAGTTCTTCTGAATTTTTTATTACATCAGTAGGTTGTGGTAAGGCTGTTATGGATGATTTAATTTCAAATAATCAAAGTTCTACAAGTTCACAATCTTATTCATTTAATTGGAAAAATAATGTATTGGATGATTTAGATAGTTTACATGCTGATGAAAAATTAGAAGATCATATTTATACTGCGGATAAAATTTGCCTTGATGCTGCTAGTAGTATAAATGAATTTACTGAGTGTAAAGGTATCTATGGAAAATTTGTTAATGAGAATCCATTTAGTTTTGAAATTTGTGAAGGTTCACGTCACACTATTAAAAATCATGATTATAATACTAAAATAGATGAGGTTTCAGGTGACCATATTCTTCTATTAAATGATGGTGTTGAATCTATATATAGAGGTTTTACGGAAGAAAAAAAAGGTGATTGTAAATTAACTAAATTTGGAATTCCTGAGTTAAAAAGATTAAATGCTACAATGCAAAATAAAAAACTTTCTGGATATGAAGAAATTAATAAAAATATTGATAGTTTGTATGTTTATATTAAAGAATTTAGTAACTAAGTGTATACCTTTCACCCCTCAAAAGTAAAAACATTTAGAAATGTTTATAAATGATAATATTTTAAATCTTTTTTATGACAGAAATTAGTAATAATGTTACAGTTGTGGGAACAAAACCTAATCTTAAATATCAAGATTTAGTGGATGCTAGAAAGAATAAACGTAATAACATTATTCCTTTAAAATCAACTAGAACGGATGATAAACATATTGATGAGAATAAATCAAACCTAATTATTAAAGATACAATAGGATATGAGGCTAGTAATACTAATCTTTCCAAAAATTCAGAAAACGGATTACATTCTCTTGACGAGTCAGTAGGTCACCTTAATCCTAACTCTATATTTAAAAAACCAAGTATTACTATTTTAACTGGTTTTGGTGTTATTTTTTCATTGGGATGTGCTGTTGCACTTGGTGGTTCATCAGATGAAACTAATTTATCTAATATTGATCCATTAGAAACAATTGTTCAAAAAAGTGAAAAAAAACCTACTAAAAATATTAATACTGGAACTTTAAATATTCCTAAATTAACTACTGATTCTTATAAAATAACTGAAAATACTGGAGTTATTAACATAGGTTCACCAATTAATAATACTTATGGTTCTAACTCTACTGATACTACATCAACTGTTCCATCTACAAAAACTGGTGGTGTTGAAAATATGATCATCTCCTCTGAGATTGGTAAAGATGCTCCTCTTATTGATGTTTTAAAGGATTCAAAATATAAAATTTGTGATAATACAAACTTTGAAATTCTTAAAGATGATACAATTATTACTCCTTTTGGTAATAAAAAATTAGAAGATGATTTGAGTAGTATGTATGATGAAATTGATAATGGAGCTGGTCGTGTTTGTATTCTTACAGAGGAATGGAAATCAAGTTACTTAGGATTTGCAAGTGATTTATATAAAAAAGGATTAGTTGGAAAAACAGAATATGCTAGTTTAGTTAGTGGAATTAAATTACTTTCTGAACAATTATAGTTTAGTATACATGAGTATATCGGTTCATCACTGTCTAGTAATGAAATAATAGATACTTTTATAAACAAATAAGACGCTTTAAAAGTAATTAAGAATAAAAATTATATTTTAAAATGGATTTAAATAAAAAAAAACCTAATTTGATGCCAATAGTAGCTCTATCTGCATTTTTATTAAGTGTTCCTGCTATTGCAGAGAATAATGTTTGTAAAATCAGTCCTTATGAGAATACTGCGACTGACTTATTTTTACATAAGGATGCAGAAAATAGTTTAAGAACTGCTAAAACAAATCAAATTCCTGTACGTGAACTCCTTAGAGACAAAACTGATGAAAATGGTGTTGTAACTGAGACTGATGATGATTTAGAACCTGCTGAGAGATTTGGTCTTGGATTGATGAAAAAACATAACTGGCCTACTGGAGCATATGATGTTAGTGTTAATCTTTGTGGAAAGTTTTCTAATGATGATTGTGGCGCTGGTACTTATGATGCTACAATTGTTGTGAATGATGATATGAGTATTACTTTTCCAAATAAAAATGATATGCTAAATTATAAATGTGCATTTAAAGATAATTCTAAAGGTAAATATATATATTCATATTCTAAAGTTGATGATTTAGAAAATGTTATTTCTAAATCTTCTAATACGTCAACTTCAACTCAAAGTAGGGACAGGACTAATCTATTTACTGTTTCAAGAGCTTTGGCTGGTGGACAAGTAGTTGGTGGTAATTCAAATAATTCAGGTAATGAGTATCATTTTGATATTAATTCAGATGGTTATATTGATGAATTAAAAATAAATTCAAATAACAAAACTACACATATTTCTTATGGTAATTCTAATGTTTCTGAAGATATTACAAATCATGCAGTTAGAAAACAAATTTTAAGAGCTCTAAATTATGATGAACATTCTAAACTTTTTGATAAAGATGAAATATCAAGATTAAATGATTCAGTTGGTTCAACTTCATTTTATGTTAAACAATTAACTGGTGAAGGAATGACAATAGGTTCTCAGGCTGAAGATGTTTTAGAATATATGATTAAAACTAATGAACATGCTACTGGAGATGATAAAATTAAAGATGCTTTTGGTTTTTCAGGTTTAATTGATAATATTGCAACAGCAAGAGTAACTGGTGAGTATAAACTTGCTCATTTTTTAAAACAACATGGAAATTCTTTAAAAACTTTTCATAATGAAACATCTGAAGATTTAGAAAATGTATATAGGGATTCTTTTGGTGAAGAAACTACATTATTAGGATATTCAGCACACATTTTTGGATCTTCTGTAATTGCTATGGTCACACATGATTTTAATCCTTCAAGAAGTGCAAATAGGCAATTAAAAAGATTATTAGGGACAAACTTAGAAAGTTTTATTGGACAAATAGATTCTGCGAATGGATATACTGAGTTAAATGATTTAACACAAGATTTATTAGATACGCAAGTAAATTTCTATAAAGGTAGAATTAATGCAACGGCAACAAAAATGGGAGGATTAAAAGAATGGTAAATAATTATAAAACAGCAAGTACAAGATTAGGTTTAGGTTTAACTATGGCAGTTGGATTAAGTGCATGTATAAGCATTCCAAAACCTATGACTTTACAAGAAGTTAATAATATGGATAAAGAACAAACAGTTTCACAAGGAGTTTCACTATATGTTGATAGAAAAGCTGCATTTTTAGCAGCAAAAACAGATAGAGAAGCTACTTGTATTCATGAGTTAGGTTTAGAAGGAAAAATTTATGATACTCCAGCTGCTTTTTTTAAAGAAAATGACAATTGTGTTACTGATTTAAGAAATCTTCATGTTGTTGGTTATACTTTATTGGGAGTTGGTATTGATTTAACTAAAGGTTATATGCTTAATAAATTATCAAACAGTGGTTCTTCAACTCCTACTGATGTTGTACCTGACTCTATTTGTACTCCTGGTGCTAGTGTTTCTACTACTTTAGTTGTTATTGCGGTTGGCGCGTTATCTGGGAATAATGGAAATATGACTCCTACTGATGGGAATACTCCTTCTTCTTTTAATGGAACTAGTGGTGTGTGTAAAAAATGATTAGTTTAAGTAAAAAATTTATTGGATTTTTTGCAACTTTATTATTTTTATTAGTTACAATTAATTCTGTTTATTCTGCTGATGTTTATTCTACATATAAACCATTATATACTGTGGATACTCCTACTGACATTTATGTGTCAGGGTATGCTTGTAATAATACTGAGTGTACAAGTGTTGATTTAGATTCTAAAGTTAGTTTATATAATGGTGATTCAATTTTTGCATGTGTTGATACTTATAATTTAAATGGAAATTACCCTCAATTACTTTCTTGTTTTGATTCAGCAGCAATTGATTCAGATTATTATTCTATTTCAGGAGATGATTATATTGTTGTAAAATATGATTCAGAGAAATCTTTTGGTTATTTAACTTATTTTTCTGCAAGTGATGATGAATATTTTGTAAATTATATTAGAAAAGATAATATTGTTTGTAACTTTGATTTATGTTTAGACGATCAATATTTAAATGTTGAATTTGTTAAAGGTAATGATGCAATTGCTGAGATTGGGAATTTAAATATTTTAAATGTTGATAATAAAAATATGCCTGTACAAGTGACTGTGCCTGTTACAATCTCTGAAACTGTGTGTTCTGCTTATAGATTATCTAATCCAAATTTTTGGAGAGCAACTATTCCACAAGGTTATTCAGATTATTCTGCAAAGACTGATGTGAAATTAGTAATTAAAAATGATGATACTGGTGTTGAATATTTTTCGCAAAGAATTACAACTTCAATTTTTGCAGATAATTGTGCAACTTTAAATGCTTTTGAATGGACACCGTCTGTTGATTTAGTTAATGCTGTGCTCGAGTTTTCTGTTGAATCACATGTTGTTGATAAACAAGTTTTATCTTCACAAAAAGATTACGCATACGCTTATGAGACAATGTATCCTGAAGATTTAGAATCTACTTGTTACGCAAGAGTTCAAGATTTCATGTTATCAAATGAACCTTCTTTTGATTTAAGTTCAGAAGTTGTACGTATTGATGTTGGTGAGAATTTATTTGCAAATTTTAAGGCTGGAGCGTTCAGAGATGAAAGTGTAACTCCTATGGATTTTGATTATAATATATATTTTGATAATAATTTAGTTTTAACTGAAACTGGTTTAAATGCAGGATATGATATTGAATCTTTTAATGAGGATTTAACTTCATATATTTCAGGTTTAAGTGCAGGAAATCATCAAGTTAAAGTTGTTGTAACACCTAACGGTTTAAATTGTGATATTTCAAATGATGTTACACAAATTTTAAATTTAGAATTAACTAATCCTGAAACTTATGATGTAACTATTAAAGTGTTTGGAGATGATGGAATTTTAGTTGGTGCTAATGTTGAGTTTGATTCAATGAATTTATTAACTCAATCAAATGGTCAAGTTATGTTTTCTGAAGTTTTAGAAGGCGTATATGATTATGAAGTTAGTTATGTTGGTTATGAGACTAAATTTGGAACTATTGTTGTAGGTTCAGATGTTTCAATGTCTATTACTTTAAGTTCAGAGAATTCAGCACCTGTTGTTAATTTCCCAAATCAATTTTCAGAACATTATGTTTATGAAATTATTGTAAATGTTGCAGATTATGTTGTTGATTATAATGAAGCTTTTAATTCATTAGATGTTAATATTTTAAAGAATTCAGGAAGTTCAGTTTTTAATTATAATAATGGAGTTTTATATTTTAGTAGTTTAGGAAGTAGTGGAACTTCAAGTTATAGTATTACTGTGACAGATAGTTCAGGGGAGAGTACAACTGATACATTTGATGTTGTTTTTACTGATAACTTAGCTCCAAGTATTATTGATTTTTCAGCATATGAATATGATGGTTATAAAGTTTTTACAACAAACTTTAATATCTTTGTTCGTGACGCTGATGGTGATGATATGAATTGTTCTATTAACTTTGGTGATGGTAGTGTTGAGTCTGCTGATTGTGCTGTACTTGATGGGATTGCTCATTCATTTACAACTTCAAGAGATTATAATGTTGTTTTAACTGTGACTGATAGCTTTGGGAATGTTGTAACGTCTGATTTAGATATTTATGTATACGAAGAAGTTACAAGACCTTATGTTGAGTTATTTGAAGTTTTTTCAACTAATGGAAATTATGTTCCAACAGATTTAACTTTTCTATTTGGTGCGTCACATGATGATATTAGTGAAAATATTTATTGTGAATTAATTATTAATGGAGCATTAAATGATGTTTCTTGTGATGGTGTATTTTCAATTTTAGAATATAACCTTGAAGGACTTGCAAGATTTGAATTTGTTGTTCGTGATGATAATGGATTTTTTGATAATAGAATTGTTACAATGAATTTTGAATCTGGTGAAGAAGAAAACTTTTTACCTTTTATTACAACTTTTGATTTAACTAGTTCAAATGGAAATTTTGTTCCAACTGATTTAAGTTTTGATTATGTTGTTGGACATTATGGAGATGAACAAATTACTTGTACTATTATTGTTAATTCAAATATTAATTTAATTCCTTGTACTTTAAATTCATATGATATTTCAAACTATGTGCTTGAAGGAGAAGGAACATTTGAATTAGTTGTAACTGATGAGAATGGAGATTTTGTTAGTTCAACTATTACACAAAATTTTGAACGAGAAATAGTAATTATTAATTTACCAATTATTAATTCATTTGATATGACAAGTTCTAATGGAGCTTATTTGAATACTAATTTAACTTTTAGTTTTGATTACACATACGAAGGTGAAGGAAATTTATCTTGCTTTTCAGCTGTTAATGATGTTAGAACTAGTATTGATTGTGAAAATGATTTTGATGTATTAGATTATGATTTAGCTGGGGCTGGTAAATTTGAATTATTTATTATAGATAATTTAAATAATGAGATTAGTTCAGTTATTTTTCAATCTTTTTCATTTGAAAATTACTTGCCTTTTATTACAAGTTTTGATATGGTTTCATCTAATGGAAATATGACTCCTACTGATTTGACTTTTGATTTTGTTGTTGGTCATAATGGTGATGAGTCTTTTACTTGTTCATTATTTGTGAATAATGTAGAATCTGCTGTTGATTGTAATTCAAGTTTTAATATTTTAAATTTTAATGCAATTGGTCAATCAATTTTTGAACTTGTTGTAACAGATTCAAATGGTGATTCAGTTAGTTCAATTATCTATAATACTTTTGATGAAGTTCTTGTTGAGATTGAAACTTTAGGAATTAATTTATTAGTTGATTCAAATGTAGAATTATATAAATTTGATTTTTCAATTAAGATTGAAGATGAATCTATGGCGAAAAGATTTGTTGGATTACGTCCAGAAATTATTTGTGATGGAAGTCGAGCGATTGTGTCAGAGATTATGACTAGAGAAATGGCGAAAGGTATTTACTCAAGTAATGATAATAATTATGTAATTGATTTTGAATTAGATACAAGAGATTTTAATTTACATATAAGAGAAGGTTTATGCGAGTTAAAGATTAAATTAATTGATGAGTTTGGAACAGAAACATTTGTTTCTAAATTTGTACGATTTGAGTTCCCAAGTGAAGAATTAAAATTCACATCTATTCGTGGAAATGGTTTAGATGTTATGAATTATATGGATTCAGTTTTATCTGGCACTGTAGGTGTTGGATTTAATGATATTAAATTTAGTGTTCATAATAATGAAGCTTTTTCAAAAAAGTTATCTATTACTGTGATTGCTCCTAGGTTAGGAATTAATTTTGGTGAAATGGTTTCTTTAAAGTCTGGACAAAGTAGTAATGTACAAGTTCCAATGTTTATTGGTTCTGATACTCCAGCTGGAATGTATCCAGTTAAGTATTCAATTAATTATGGTGTTGAGAAGTATTCAAGATATTCATATATTATGATTGAATAAATTTCTTATTTTCTTATACTTTGAGATTGTTTTTAAACGGATGCTTTGCAGTCACTTCATTTCATTTCGTTCGGGACATAGTGATTAAATTCACGAAGTTTCATTCTAGCACTAATTTTTTTTGGATTGGGTAGATATATATTCTCGCCCAACCAAAAAAATCAGCACTATAATAAAAAATCCTCCTACATGAAAAATGATAATTGTTATTAATCATTTTTGGCGAATAATTAGAAAGTAATTATTAGTTCAGACCTTTTTATTTTAGAGATTGTTTTTAGTTTGTTTAATTCTCTTGTAAGTAATTGTTAAAGTTTATAAAAAATCTTTTATTTATTTTATTTATGGAAAATAAAAATACGAAAACTAAGTGTTGTGATTGTGGAAAAGTATTAGATAAGGCGTTTAAGTCTTTTGATGAAGATGATTTTTGTAAGGATTGTTGTATGCCTTGTGATTGTAAGAAGTGTAGTTGTAATGGACCTTGTCCTAATGAGTGCAAGTGTGATTGTTGTAGTCCATCAGATGATTCTTCTTCTGATGATAAAGAATAAGTTTTTTTATTCTTTTAATTTTTAAAATATATTATTAAATAACTTTCTTATTTATTCTTATAGAATACTTTATAAACCTTGAAATTATGTAATACTCTGTGACAGAAGATGTAGTTATTGGACAAATTATTAATCCAAGATTAGAAGGAATTATGAACATGATATTAAAAAATGATTATTCTGAATTTAAGAGACCTACATTTAAAAGTTCAACTATTATTTATACAGATCCTGATACTTCAGAATTTCTAGTTTATAATTTACTTATTAAAAAAGTAAATCCAATAAGTTCAGAAGATTATAAAAAATTTAAATCAATGAGTCATTATTTGACGTCTAAAAATGTGGAGTTTAAAGTATTAACTGAATCTGAATATAGAGATTCAGTTGGTTTTATTTTACCTTGTACTTTTAAAGATAATAAACTTTTAACTACAATTTTTGATAAAGAGATAATTGATGATATGGAAAAATATTGGGTAGATAATAAGTTAAATTTATTAAATATTGCTTTACCTTTTTTTGGTAAAAACTGGGAGAATGGAGAACCAAAACATAGAATCTTAAACTTTAGTTATAAATTATCTAAACCTAAAAGTTTTGCTTATTGTTCAATTTATAGTTAAAAAAGAGAAGTATTCTTATAATTCTAAAATAATTTCATCTTTTTTATAGTTAAGTTTTTTAATTAGTTTAGTTAGTTGTGGACTATTTTTAATTGATTCTTCTACTGATTCCCAACCTTTTTCTTTTCCTGCTTTATTGATTGATTTTAATAATTCATCTACTGTTTGATAGTTTTCGAATATCTTTGTTCCTAATTCATTATTTTTCGCATAATCTCTTAGAACTTTTTCTTTTGATTCTACTTGTTTTGAAACTCTTTTGTTTAACTTTTTTAATTCATAATCTAGTTGCTTTTCACGTGCATCTGTTTGCTTTTTGAATTGAATAAAATATTTTTGTAAAGCTTCATTAAATGAACCTACCTTAACTTGATTCTCTAAGTTAAAGTTGATTGGATAAAAATCTGTGTTCTTTTCATTTGTGTACGCTTCTGGTTTTAAATTTAATAATTTTTTTAATTCTTTAATTAAATCTTTTTGATTAATTTTTGTTGGATCTTCATCGAATTTTACTTTTAGTTGTGTACATATGTATTCAGCGAATTTTCCACCAAGTCCAAATATAATTGCTAAAAATTTTACAATTGATAAATCTGTTTTGTTTATTTCAGTGTCTAATATTTCAGTATCAACATTCATTATATCTAATTCTCTTTTAGGAGGCATTAAATATACTTCTTTATTCATAATAGTTCTATCTTTGAATTTTCTTTTTGTTAATGAATTCATAATCTCATTTTTTTCATTTGTTAAAATTATATTTCCAGTTCCGAATAATTCTAGATATAAATTGTATTTACCAATTTTTAATCCGTTTTCAGCATTTTCATCTTCTCCAATTTTTTTCTCAATTTGAATTTTTATAATTCTTTCAATTCCTATTTCTTCAATACTTCTGATAAAACTTGGCCTTAAATATTTTCGAAGGAATTGTACGAATGGATTTGGGTGGTCTGTGTCTTCTTTTTTATCTCCTAGATAAATATATTTTCCCATATTGATAGTTAGATATTTGTGTCCAACTCCTCTTACATATACACGCATGTAAAAAATCATATTTTCAAAGTAGAATGTTTCTATTCTTTGGTTTACTAATGGTTGTAATTCTTTTGTTAAAAAAAGTAAGTCTACACCAGATATTTGTTTCATAGTTTAATTTGTTTAGTTAAGTTTATAAATTATCGTTTGTTATGTTTAGTTATGTTAAGAGAAATAATTAATTTAATTGAAGTCCATCATCATTTATACTAATTACATTATATTTAATTATTTATTTCCAAGTAAAACCTTTTTTTTCTTTGAAAAATACAAGAAATTTAAAAATTTCTAAGCTTTGATTAAAATTAAAAATTTTACTAAAATATTAAATTTTTGTTCTTTAAAAAATTATTAACTTTAAAGAGCTTTTTATAAAAAATGAAAAATATAAATAAAAAACAAAGTCTGCAAAGAATGCAGCAAACAAAAGTTATGGACTCATTAGTTGAGAGATTAGTAGGAAATTTGAATAAACTTAATTTAGATAGTTTAAGTTCTTCTGGACTTCATCGATGTAGATTTTAGAAGATTTTATGTACCTTGTGAGAGTAAATTAATTTTACCAAAAGATGAAGATTTTATTAGTTTTTTTGAAGATGATTTATGGTTGTCTAGAAGAAGTTATATTAGAAGTATTGAAGATTCATATGTTGGTTGTGAACGTGTGCCTGAACCGTTTGATGTGAGTAAAGTATCTAATTTTGAGTTTGAGAAAAGTTTAAATATTAATAATTTTGATAGTAATACTTTTGCTATTTGTTCTATTGATAAATATTTTAATTATCTGAAT
Source organism: Nanoarchaeales archaeon (assembly GCA_013215525.1). GTDB lineage: Archaea > Nanobdellota > Nanobdellia > Woesearchaeales > UBA583 > UBA583. Next base: position 40,738 of record JABSQY010000008.1, read on the forward strand.
GAAAATAGTTTAAAGTTAGATACTACAATTTATCCAAATGAATTTGGAGGAATAGTTAACCTATATAGAAGTAATTATAGTAATTTAGAGGATAGATTTAAAAAATGAAAGAGATAGAAATAGGTCAATTTAGATACAATTTATCTAAATTTGATATGCGTGACATCCTATGGATGTCGGCATACTTTTATAAAATTAGAAATTTTTCTAAAAGTATGGTTAAGAATGAAGTAGTAAAAGGATGTTCAGATTCAACATCAGATATACAAATTAGATTAAATAAAATTCAAGATACAATTAGAAAAAATTTCGAATTATTTGGGTTTCGACCTTTTGATACGCCAATTATTGAATATTTTTCAACACTTGCTGGGAAGTATGATGAAGATTCAGAGATTGTTGGAGAAATTTATAAGGTATCTGATAGAGGAGAGAGAAAGTTAGGATTACGTTATGATTTAACTGTTCCTATGTGTCGTTATGTTGCGAGTCAAACACAATTAAAATTACCTTTTAAACGTTACGCTATTGCAAAGTCTTTTCGTGATGGACCAATTAAAGTTGGACGTTCAAGAGAGTTTATTCAGTGTGATGCTGATGTTGTAGGAATTGCAGGAACTGATATTGAGGCTGAAACATTATCTATGTTTTATTCTACATATACAGAACTTGGAATTGATGCTGTTCTTGAAATTAATAATAATAAAATTTTACGTGGAGCTTTTTTACAGTTTGGATTTGATGAGAAAGAACTTGAGAGTGTAATTTTATCTGTTGATAAGTTAAAAAAGATTGGTCGTGATGCTGTGCTTGATGAGATTGCTGGTAAAGGTTTATCATCTAGCGAAGCGAGTAAAGCAATTGACATTTTATCTTGTAAATCTTATGATGGGATTTCAAAGCTTGCAGAGAATGAGTTATTAAAAGAAGGTATTGAAGAATTAAACAAGTTAGTTAAAAGTTTAGATTTATTTGAAGTTAATTATAGAATTAATTACTCTATGTCTAGAGGATTAAATATTTATACTGGTAGTATCTGGGAGATGTATGATAAGTCTGGAAAGGTTAAGTCTTCTATTGGAAGTGGTGGTCGTTATGATAAAGTGATTGGAGAATTTGCTGATAATGGGAAAGAGTATCCAACAGTTGGAGTCTCTTTTGGACTTGTACCTATTGCTATTTGTTTAGAAAATAAGAATGAAAAATCAGAGATTTCTTTAACTGAAATTGTGGTTGCTCCTTTGGATGCTGAACTAATTGTTGATGCTCAGTTGGTTGCAATGAGTTTAAGAAAACAAGGTTTGAAGACTGAGGTTTGTTATGATTATAAGTTAAAGAAAGCTTTTAGTTATAGCGAGTTTGTAACAGCTAAAAAGTTAGTAATTTTAGGTAAAAAAGATGTTGAGGCAGGCGTGTACACTTTACGTGATTTAGAAACTAAAGAAGAAGAAAAAGTTTCTTTTTCTTTTTAGAAATCAAAGATTTCTAAATTTTTAATTTTTTTGGTTTATATTTAAGTAAATTATATTTACTTAAGTATTTAAACTAGTTATTTTTAATTACTACTATGATTCAACTTTGGTTATTATTTTCTTTTTTATCTTTATTTTTTAAAGGTTTAAATTCATTTTTTCAAAAACTTTCTACTGAAAAAAAGTTTAATAAAAATAGAGTTGTTATTTTAGATACATCCTTTTTTTTTCTTTTTTCTATAATTTTTTTTATTTCCTTTGATTTGAGTTTTCCAACAAATTTTACAGTTGTACATTTAATGTTTGTTTTAGTTATGTCTCTTTTAATAGTTTCTTCTAAAAAATTTACTTTACTAGCTTTAGAGAATGTTTCTTCTTCTATTTTTTTTACATATCTTTCAATTTTAACACCTTTAATTATTATTTTGATTTCTTATTTGGTTTTAGGTGAAGTAATTTCCTTGTATCAATTATTTGGTTTTATTTTTGGAATTTTTGTTTTTTTACTTTTGTATGAAAAAAAAGATATACCTAATAAAAAATCAAAGTTTTTACTTGGAATTTTTTTAACATTTTTAGTTGTTTTTGCAGCATCCCTAGTTAATCCAATACATAAAGTATTATTAATTGATTTTAATTTGTCTTATATTTTAATTGTTGGTTTTGTTAATTGGATATTTTCATTATTTTTTTATTTTAAAGGTGCTAATTTTAGTAAGAATTATTTTATTAATTCAAATGAGGAGATTTTTTATTCTTTTTTACTTAGTCTTTGTATTTTCTTAACTTTCATCTTCTTATTTAAAGCTTATATTTTAGCAAGTGTTTCTGTT
>JABSQY010000079.1 GCA_013215525.1 Nanoarchaeales archaeon
AAAAAAGAAAAAAAAGTATTATTAAATAAAATTGATCTACAACTTACTACTTGCAGAATTTTAATTAGTACTATACTTTCCTATAAAACAAATCATATTAATGTAGAAGGAAAAAATGATGGGGATTGGGTTTTATTTGCTCAAAATGTTTCAAAAGGAATTAATATGTTTAATAAATTTGAAAACACTAAATTTGAATATAATTCCGATAAATTTGAAGAAATTAAAAAGATTGGAAATAATGTGAATAATTTTAATTTAGATAAGTCTGGAAATTCAAATTTGTTAGGAGATTTGGCTAGTCAATTGATGGATTATGCTAATTTTTTAACTAATGAAATAAGGGATTTTTAATTTTTTTATGTCAATTATTTTTGAGCTATAGTTTTGAGTTATGTTTCTTCTCTCTTTCGTGTTCGAATGTGAAACTAGATACTATCATCAAACGTAATGACTGAAAGGAAATGAGCAAATTATTTTTTACAAATTTATTTGTAAAATTCTATTTCTTTTAATACAATAGTTTATATATATTAAAATAAAATTATTATTATGTTTACACAAATTATAAAATATATATCCGATAGAAAAGAGAAAAGAGAAAAAAAAAACCTTGAAAAAAATGTCGATATACAGAGAACAGACTGTAGATTTTTAAATCTTCAAATTAAAAAATTTATATCAACATATACTAGTGTACAAGCTATTGATCTCCCTGATACTGAAAAAATTTATCCATCATTTGCTAAAATGGTTTTTGACATGGTAAAAAATATGGAAATAAGAAAGGACACTAGTTTTAAAGGAACTAAATATGAGTATGAAAATTTTAATGAAATTTGTGAATTAACTAATAATGTATATAATCTTAAGCTTGAAAGAAGAGATAATTATAAGTTTTTAAACGAGTTAAAAAATGAATTTATTAAATATGAAAAATATTTATGCTTGGAGAAAAAAAGAATTTAATTGGATTTTTAAATGATAGTATTACTCTATGTGATGATCTTATTGAGAGTTTAGTAGTTGTGTCAAATACTATTGATATAAATAACGTCGTTGGGTATTTGAATATTCAAATAAAAACTTTAAAAAGTAATAATGAAGTATTTGATAACACTGAGTTTAGTTATGATTTGTCTGAAATTAAAGAGATGAGTGTAGAATCTGAAATTTCTGAAAAAGATTTTCTTAATTTTATAGAAAAAGTTAAAAATGAAGTTACAAAGTATAAGGAATTTCTTAGAGTTTCTATTAATAAATAAATATATTTTATTAAGATGATTTGATTTCATTATAGGTTTGAGTTATGTTTCTTCTTAGTTTCCTGTTCGAATGTGAAACTAGACACTAAAAATCAAATATTTTTGGGGAATTGTGTGAAACACAATTTTTTATCATCAAACGCAATGACTGAAAGGAAATGAGTAAGTTATTTTTTACAAATTTATTTGTAAAATTCTATTTTTAAATATAATTATTAGATAGGTTTTTATTAGTTTCTATTTTTATATTAATTATGGATAAAGTTATTAAATTTTTAAAACAAAATGTTATCATTATTTCTATTTTAATTATTGGAATTATTAGTTATTTTTTAAATTCATTTGGAATTATTAATTTTTCGTCAGATGTTGTTGATTTAGTTAATAATTATTATGTTAAGTATGGATTAATTGTTTTATTTTTATCAACTTTAATTGAAGGATTTTTATTTTTTGGAATTTATTATATTGGTTCTATTTTAGTTATTTCAAGTGTTGTAATTGCTAATGGAGATATTTTTACAATTTTGAGAATTGTGTTAGTTGTAGGGACTGCTTTGTGTATTAATGTAGTTTTAAATTATTATATTGGTGTACATATGAGTTCTAAAAAACGTGATAGTTTGTTTAATAAAATTAAACCTAAATCTTATAAATTTTTTTATTTTTTACATCCAACGGGAATTGCATATCTATCTTATAGTTTAGGGTTTGAGAAAAAAAATGTTAAGGTTTTATTTCCTGTGTGTTTGGGTGTTTTCTTATCTGGAACTATTTATAGTATTATAATCACATCAATTGTTTTATTTGTTATTTAATATTATTATATCTCTTATTTTTTTTCATTTTAGTAAGTTTTATTAAAAAAGATGTTTTTATTTTAGTATGATTAAAAAAAGTGAGCAAAGTTCTAAAACTGAACAAACACAAAACTACTATAACGGAATTGCGAGTGGATATAAAAATTTGTATCACGAAGAACAAATTTTAAAGTTAAATTATGTTAAAGATTTATTTCCAAAGTCTGGACTGTGTTTGGATGCTGGTTGTGGTGATGGTGTTTTGAATCAATTTATTAATTCTAATGTTAAATTATATTCATTTGATTTATCTGTTGAATTACTTAAATTAAATTCTAATGGTTCCACTCGAAAGTTTTGCGGTTCTCTTACTGACTTATCTATTTTTGAAAATAATAAATTTGATTTTATTTCTTGTTTTTCTGTGATTCAAGATATATTTGATTTTGAGTTGGTCTTCGACGAATTTGTGCGAGTTCTAAAAGCAGGCGGAACTTTGTTCTTGTCGTTTGTGAAATTTTCTAGTAAGAAAGATTTGATTTTAGAAAAAATAAATAATAGTTCTGTGTTTGAGGTGCTTGAATCGTATGAAGAAAATAAAGATTTGATTTTTGTGCTTAAGAAAAAATTGTGAATAATAAATAAATATTTAAAATATTTTTTATATTTATTTATATTTATTTATATTAATTAGAAAAAATTATAAAATTATTTTCTATGATTCATTAATGCTTTAGTTTGTAATAATGAAACTACTTCATCAATATCTTGATCCATTTTATTAAAATGTTCAATTACATATAAATACACTACAAATAATAGTAATGTTCCAGTAATTAATGCTACAACCATAACTTTTGGAGAAATTACTTCTTGTACACTAGTATATACAGCCATTAAAATTAATAATGAATATACAATTACAGTTTTTGATAATATTAAACTGTACTTTTCTTTGTTTAGCTTTGTTTTTTCTACAATTAAATTAATTACCGCGGAATCAAGCAAAGTAAATTCTTTTGATTTGACAGATTGTTTTAAACTCATAGTATTTTTTTATTAAAAAATTATATATTAGTTTATAACTTATTTTAAGTGATGAATTCTATTATTTTTTATTTTAAAATGAATATAAAATATAATTATATATGATTATGTATGATTATATTTTTTGAAAAGTTAATAAACTTTATAAAATTTAAATTTAATTTATTATTATAATATGAAAAAACAATTTGATTCTAGAAGATTATCTGATATTGCAAATGATAAAAGTGTAGAGCTTCATGGTATTTTTGAAATTGAAAAGACTAGGGCAAATTTGATTTCTTATCTTGGAGCTTTAGGTTATGATTTAGAGGAAAAAGATTTAACTCAAACTAATCAACCGCCAGAAAGAGAACTTACGGATTTTGTTGATGGAAAGAAATTTAGAGACGATAATTTTGCTTATTGGATTAGTTTTCAATTAAAAATGAGTGGGCGTGATGTTGAAGTTATGGAGAATGGGAAAAAAGTTATTAAAACTAAAGGTGTTGCTTTATTAGTTGTAAGTTTATATTTAGAAACTGACCCATATAAAAAAGAACCTTCTGCAAAAATTGCTAAGTTTTGGCATAATTTGTTTTTAAAATTTCATTTAGAACATATGGAAGCTGATGCGATTGTTGAAGGAGCTGGCGAGGTTGGTGATTTTATTAAATTTTTTAGAACACAAGTTGGTTCAAAAGTTTAAATTTTATATCTAATTTTTTATTAAAAAATGAACATAAAATTTTATTATTTAAGTATTTGTTAAGTATTCTTCTTATAGACTACAAACCTTTAAAAAGTAAAATGTTGATATTTTAGTATATGAGCGAAGAATACGGAGCAAGTAATATTAAAGTATTAGAAGGTCTGGAAGCTGTTAGAAAAAGACCTGGTATGTACATAGGTGGTACTGGGTTAGATGGTCTTCACCACCTTGTTAAAGAATTAGTTGATAATTCTATTGATGAAGCTTTGGCTGGATATTGTGATAAGATTTCTATTACAATACACAAAGATAATTCAGTGACTGTTACAGATAATGGTCGTGGTATTCCTACTGGAATGCATGGTAAAGGGAAGTCTGCAGCTGAAATTGTTTTTACAGTTCTACATGCGGGTGGAAAATTTGATAAAGGTTCTTATAAAGTTTCAGGAGGTCTTCACGGTGTTGGAGCATCTGTTGTTAATGCTTTATCTACAAAAGTAGATGTTGAGATTTGCCGTGAAGGTAGTATTCATAATTTAACTTTTGAAAATCAAAAAATTACTAGAAAATTAGAAATTACTGGAAAAACAAAAGCTACTGGAACTAAAGTTACTTTTTGGCCTGACGCTACAATTTTCCCAAGTATTATTTTTGATGCGAAAGTTATGATTAAAAGATATAGAGAATTTGCTTTTTTAAATTCTAATGTAACTATTATTTTTGCTGATGAAAGACATGATATTGAGGAAGTTTTTCATTATGAAGGTGGTCTTTCTGAATTTGTTAAACATTTGACTAAAAATGATACTAGAGCAATTAAAGATATTATTGCGATTTCCGGTGAAAAGGAAGATGTTCAAGTTGATGTTGCTTTAACTTATACTACTTCTTATTCTGAAAAAATTGAGACTTTTGTTAATAATATTACAACTCCTGGTGGTGGAACTCATCTTTCTGGTTTTAAGTTAGGAATTACTCGTGCTATGAAGGATTATATTGCTAAGAATGGAAAAGCTGCTGATAAAAAATTAAATTTAACAGGAGATGATATTCGTGAAGGAATTGTTACAGTTATTTCTGTAAAGATTCCTGAACCTCAGTTTGAAGGACAAACTAAAGATAAGTTAGGAAATCCTGAAGTTCAATCTATTGTGTCAAATATTTTCTTTGAACAGTTTTATTCTTATTTAGATGAGAATCCTAAGGCTGCTCAACAAATTATTGAGAAAGCGTCTTCTGCTAAAAAGGCAAGAGAAGCTGCAAAGAAAGCTAGAGATTTAATTCGTCGTAAGAATGTACTTGAATTTTCTAGTTTACCTGGAAAGTTATCTGATTGTTCTAGTAAAGTTGCTGAAGATTGTGAATTATTCATTGTGGAGGGAGATTCCGCGGGTGGAACTGCTAAAATGGGAAGAGATCGTGCTCATCAAGCAATTTTACCTTTAAAGGGTAAACCTTTAAATGTTGAGAAAGCAAGACTTGTAAAAGTTTTAGAGAATGATGAAATTAAATCTTTAATTACTGCTCTTGGTACTGGGTTTGGTGATATGTTTGATGCTGAAAAGCTAAGATATCACAAAATCATAATTATGGCCGATGCAGATGTTGATGGTAAACATATTGAAACTTTAATTTTAACTGTTTTCTTTAGACATTTCAAAGAATTAATTTTAAGAGGACATATTTATATTGCAATGTCTCCATTGTATAAAGTTAAATTACCTGGTCAAAAGATTGGGACTTATTTATACACTGATGAAGAGTTAGGTGAATTTAGTAAAGCTAATCCAGGGAAGAAGGTTGATATTCAAAGATATAAAGGTCTTGGAGAAATGAATGCTGAACAATTATGGGAAACAACACTTGATCCTGAACATAGATATATGAAGAGAGTAACTATTGTTGATGCGCAAGAAGCAGATGATGCTTTTGTTATGCTAATGGGAGATAAGGTTGCTCCACGTAAAGCGTTTATTATTGAGAATGCTAAGTTTGCTGAGAACTTAGATATTTAATTATATTTTTCCTTTGGAAAAATTCTATTTTTTATTATTTTATTTTTACTTGTGAAAATTCTATTTTTCTTTTTTGTACATTATTTAAAAGATATATAAATTTAGTATGTTATTATTTATTGAAATCTGCTCATTGTACCGTAGGTTCCATCAAAACTAGATAAATTTATTGATAATTTTTCTTTAGGATTATCTGAGTTAGGATTTGAGTATATTAAAAATGAAATTGAGTTTTGACGTACTATTCCGTAAATTGGAACAAAATCACCTTCAGAGTCGTTTGAATTTTTTCTTGTAGTACTAATAAAAGCCATTTCATGTGGAATAGTTAATTTTGTTATATCTGAATAATTTAAAATTGGTAAATGGTTTGTTTCATTAATTAATGAATCTGACTCATATGAATTTAGATTAAATTCTAAATTATGTACTGATGTTTTCATAATTTATTTACTTCTAAGTTATTTATAAACATTGTCAATTAAATAATTTTATAAACAAATAAATTGTAATTATTTTATGTTTATTGAATCTTGGTTAATCTATGCTTTGCTTGCTTGTTTGTCAATGGGTATTTTTTCTTTTACAACTAAAGTNTCAGCGGAAAGANAGTATGATAAAGATTTNAATTTAACTTATGTTTATTTTTTCTCATTAATTTTATCATCTATTTGTCTAATTTTATTTGGAGAAATAAAGTATTCATATCTTGTTTTGTTACTTGTTTTAGTTGCTGGATATTTAGCTCCTTTAAATTTACGTTTAAGGTTTACAACTTTAAAATTCATTTCTTCTTCAATGTTTTTTATTAATTATAGAATTTTCTCGTCAATTTTATTATTACTTAGTGGGATGTTTTTATTTTCAGAAAGTATAACTAATTATCAAATTGTAGGAGTATTACTTGGATTTTTTATTTTCTATCTATTACTTGAGAAAAAAGATAAGAAAGAGAAAAAAATTGATTTTAAAAAAGGAGTTAAATATTTATTTTATAATATTTTAATTGTCTCAGGTATCCATGTTACTCGTAAATATATTTCAGTGTCTTCTACTGATTTATATTTTTATATTTTTTTAACAGCTCTTGTTGGATTTGTTGCATCATTTTTAAATAACCCTAAACATGTAATTAATTTACATAAAACATCTAAAGTACCTAAAAAAATTGTTTTGTTTTCCTTATTTCAATCTTTCTTTTTTGTTAGTAATTTAATTTTTTTAACAACTGCATATATTACTGGAAATTTAGGTGTTGTGTATAAATTAATTTCTTATTCAATTTTTATTCCAATTATTTTATCCATTATTTATTATAATGAGAAAATTACTTTTAAGAAATCTATTGCGTTTGTGCTGACGGTGGTTTCTGTTTGGCTTTTCTCAATTTAAATATAATTTTTATATTAATTCTTAAAATTTTAGCGCGGACGTAGTTCGGGTGGATTTTATTAATTAATTTTAAAATTATATTTTCTATATTTAGAATTTTTATAAATCTTAAAAATTCATAATTTATAAATTATATTTTATTTTAGCGAAGCGTTAAGAAATAAAAATTAATTTTCTTTATTACTTTTTTCTTGTATTTTTGAGCTTATTTTCGCTCTTTTTCGAAGTAATGTTTAGATATTAATTTCAAATTACAAGAATTTAAAAAGATTTAAATTGTAATTATTTTATGTTTATAGAAATGTGGCTTGTGTACGCTTTACTTGCAGCTATCCTTGTTGGAATTTTTTCATTTACAACTAAAATTGTTGCTGAAAAAAATTATGATAAAGATTTAAGTTTATTTTATTTATATTTATGTTCTTTTATTTTATCAATTATTTATTTTATATTTTTTGGAGAATTAAAATATAGTTTAGGAACATTTGTTGCTGCATTAGTAACTGGAATTTTGTATCCTATAAATCTTAAGACTAGATTTGTTTCATTAAAATACATATCATCTTCAACTTATTTTATTAATTATAGAATATTTTCATCAAGTTTATTATTAGTTTTAGGGATTTATTTATTTTCTGAAAGTGTTACATATTTTCAAGTAGTTGGAATTGTAATTGGATTTTTTATATTTTATTTACTTCTTGAAAAAAAAGAAAAGAAAGAAAAAATAGTTGATTTTAAAAAAGGAATT
>JABSQY010000080.1 GCA_013215525.1 Nanoarchaeales archaeon
ATTTGAATAAAAAAATTATTTGTTTATATGTTTTTTTCAAAAAACATTTAATAAATTTAAAATATTTTTTAAGTTTAATTACAAATGAAAATTTAAATCATTTAGTTTTACTTTTATTTATTTATTCTTTATATTTAATTTGGTAAATAAAATATTATTTATTTTCAACACTTACTCTTCTAACTTTTTCTTGTAATTCTTTTTCATTTGATACTTTATTTTCATTAAATTTATATAGTTTAAATTCTATTGGTATATATGTTTACTCTAAAATATGTGTTGTGTGATGAGATGCCGTGTGGTACTATGTTTGGTTTTTAAATAGATAAATTATTTTTATTGTTTATTATCTTTATTTTCTAATATTCTACGTTCAACTTTAAGATTGTCTGCTGCGATTATTAATTCTCCAAAGTTATTTTCTGGTTTCATTAAATGATTTACAACTAAATTTCTAATAGATATACTCTCACTTGATAAATTATAATGAGTATTTATACTAAGCTTATCTCCTTGTTTTAAAATTACCATTACTTTTTCTTTTCCATTATCTACTTCAATTGATTCAGGTTTTATGTAATTTATTTTAATTGGATTTTCAAAATTAATTGCTAGGTATCTATAAAGTTCAAAAAATGTTTTTTTATTTTCCATGTTTTATAAGTATATATATGATATATATCTTATAATGTTTTGTTTTACTTTTTATTATTATTTCAAGTAATTTTATATACTTTAAAATATAAACTATTATATGGAGAAAAAAATTAAAGTTTTTGGATATGGAAATTTGTTAAATCCTGAACTTTATAATAATCTAGGTTGCGAAATTTTATCGGTTACTGAATGTATGTTATTTACTTTTTTACGAGTTTTTAATTTTTATGATAAAGATAAGAAATTAACTTTATTAAATATTGATAAATCTGATTTAGATAAACTTGTGTGGGGTGTTGCAATTGAAATTTATCAAAAAGATTTACCAAAATTTGTGAATTGTGAGTCTGGTGATGAAATTGTGATGGCGGATTTTGAAACTGCTGGTGGGGATAGGCTGCGCGCTATGTTGTTTCGTGCTGAACACTTTGAAGCAGATGATTTTGATTTTAAAAGTATTAAACAAAAAGAGTATCTTGATGAAATTTTAAATTCTATTAAAGTTTATTCTAAAGAATTTCAAGTAAATTTTAGAAAAACTACATACATTGGTGATAAGACTTTATTTGAATTAGGTTACTGACTTTATATTGTGTAGTTCATGTTCTCATTTTCAATACATTGTACTGATAAACTGAGCCTTACACGAAACAATGATTCGTGGAGGTTAAAATAAATAAATTTATTTTAACTTTCTTAACTCAATAAAAATTACACATTAATATAAGTATATTTATTGGTTATAAAGTATGGATTCAAGAGAATATTTTGAAAATGTTTTAGAACATTTTTTAGTTGTACACCAAAATGATAGTGGTCATGGGTACACAATTTCAGATTTAAAATTAGTTGAGGGTACTTTAAAATTAGATTTTAGAGATGCAAAAGAGAAAGCTTTACTGGATGATATTAATTCATTAAGATTTCCTTTAATTGAAGATTTACATGAAGATGAAAGAACGTTACGTGTACTGCCTGCTCAAGAAGGCTCAAATGAGTTAACTTTTCAAAATGATACAAGTATAACTGGATTATCTGAAGGGTTAAAGAATTTTGACCATAAAGCAATTTTAGTTATTGAATTAGATGATTTAAAACATGCAATTAGTTTAGATTTAACAGTTATGGAATTAAGATTAACTAAATATGATTTTGGTTTAGTTAAAGAAATGGATGTTTTACGAGAAATTGTTGAACGAAAGTATGATTTAAATTAATATTTAATTTAAATAATTTATTCTTTTTAATATAGTAAAATTATATAGTTATATTATCTTTATTTTTTAGAATTAATTATTAAAAAATTAGATTATTTTTTACAAAGTAAAAAACTATCTATAATCACGCCACTGGTGAGCACATTTGATACACTTAAAAAATTGTGTTTCAGGTTCGTCTCCTGATCTTGTTTGTTTTGTCCAATAATAAGCTTTAGGACTATTACATTCAGGACATTCAGCTTCAGTAATTGGATTAATTTCTTCTTGCTCGTCTGTGTTTACGATTTCTTTTTCTTGTACTTTTGCAACTTTTTCAGAAAATTTCATTTCTGATTTTGCAGTTTGTGATGCTCCACAACTAGGACAAGGTACTTCTTCTCCTTTTACTCCCATAATAATTGCTCCGCAATCTTTACAAAATTCTACCATAGTAGAATATTGGGTTTTGTATATATAAATGTTTTGTTTAATTATTGTATGTATTATCTATTTAAAATTGATAAAGTCAAGAAATTTGAAATAAGTTCAAGAAAAATAATTTTTTTCTAAGATTTGATATTTTTGAAAGAAAAATATAAAGTTCTAAATCATTATGATTTTTATTCAAAATTGATAAAATTCTTAATAATTTGATGATTACGAACTTCTGGATGAAATAATGTTCCATATATGTTATTATATTTAATTATTTGTGGAATTTTTGTTTTTGCAATTATTTGGAATTGTTTTGGTGTTTCAAAACTTGAAGAGTGTAGAGTATAAATTTCCTTTAGAGATTCTCTTTCTAATATTTTATCTTGAAGTAAAATGTCGGGATTATGTAATCCAATTTCAGTTGTGTTTGTTTCTTCTGCTCCAAATATATTTTGAAGTACTTGACAACCAGCGCAAATTCCTAATATATATTTATCTTTATTTTTTTCATCTTTAATAAAATCAAATTTATTTAAATGATTTAGATATTCAAATTCTAATAATCCTGTTCCTGATAAAATTATGTGGGAATATTTTCTAATAATTTTACTTTTTAAATCTTTATAATTAATTATCTCAACTTTTTTTCCTTCTTTTTGAATAATTTCCATTATTGGTTTTATGTATTCAAGTTTGTGGAGCGTATTTGCTTTATCATTTAAATTAATTATTAATATCTCGTCACATTTCATTTTTCAACCAACTCCACATCACAATTTGTAATTATTCCGGAATTTTCAGAATCCATTTTAGTTTCAAAACTTTTAATTACTAATTTTTGTTTAAACATTGGACTATCTAAAATAAAACTTTCATACTCTCCACCTTCTCCTGCGATAGATATTTTAAATTCAGTTCTTAATTGTTTTAATTTATCTAATTGAACTTTATCAATAATTTTTCCAAGCATTGGTTTTTCAAATGGATAAGAAAATATTCCAAATATAGAAATTTCAAATTTATCTCTTAATAATTCGTTCATATATTTATCTTCATCAATTTGCCAAATTGGATTATAACATACAAGGTTTAATTCTAAACAAATTTTTTGAATTCTACTTGCTTGATAACATGATTTGATTGCTCCAGTACAAATCCCAGTTATATTGTAGTTTTGTTTTGCTAGAATTAAAGCTTGTTTTAAATCTTCTAATTCTTTTTCTTTTTCACCTTCTGTGTTGTGTCGAAGTAATGGGATTCCTAAAGACTTTGCTTGCATGTCAATTATTTCATTTCCAACAGATTGAAACATATAAGAGTTAGGATTTTTAGAACTTAGTGTAATTAGGCAAGAGATTGTGTTTCCTGCATTTTTTGCAAGATAAGTTACATAATTTGAATCTTTTCCGCCTGAAAATAAAATTCCTAAGTTCTCGTTCATATTTATATTAATTCAAGATAGTTTATATAATATATTATTTATTAAAATATTTCTAAAAATCATTTATTTGAAAAAAACTGTTTTTCTTCATTTAAAACTTCTAATCCTCTTTTAATTAATGGAGTTAAAAATTCTTGTTGAGATTTAATTTGAAATCTTCTTGTTCTTAGATGCATTTTTGAAACTAAATATCTTAATCTATATATGTGAAATCTTATTTCAAAATCATGTGGTAATTTTGTTACTGATTTATATCCTTTTAATAAATAATCTAATCTTTCATTACTAAAAAATAAACTCCATGCGGAAATATCCATAACTGGATCTCCACTAAAACTTTCATCTAAATCCATCATTCCTACTACTTTTTGAGTTTTTTCATTTACTAAAATGTTCCAGTCAGCAATATCATTATGTATTATATATCCTTGTTTTAGATTAAATATTTCTTTATGTGTTTCAAATATTTCTTTAATTTTATTTTTAAATTCTTCATCAATAGTTTCATTTTTAACTAAATAATCTAAATCTTGTTCTAGTCCTGCTGTGATGTGCTGGTATAGAGTTTTAAATTGTCCGACTAATTTATTTTGTTTTGCATCTTCTAATTTATATGAACCAAATCCTTTTGTTTTAATTTGATTTATTTTTGCCATAAATTTTCCAGTTTGAAAAGTGTAATTTTCATCTAATGTTTTGTTTTCTTGTAAATCTTTAATTAATGACATTGGAGTTCCATTTACAAAATTAGTTAGTGTAAAATCAAATCCTAATTTTGATGAATTATCTCCTACATATAATGTTTCATATGTTGGTATTTTATTTTTTTTAATTAATTTAGCAAGTAATTTTTCTTGATGAAAATAACCATTTTTAACTCCTTTAGGATGCATTCTAATTACAAGTTTTACTTCAAATTCGTTATCTTTATTTGAATCATCATTATCGTCATTATTATTTAATATAATTGGAAATATTGAATTAATATTTCCTTGCGCGATTCTATCTTGAACTTCTTTTATTGTTCTTGGGTCTTTTATTTGGTTTAGTGCGAACTGTGTCGCGTTCTTTGCCTCAGTTTTTCCAGTTTTTTGTTCTCTGTTTACAAATATTTCTTCAAGTTCTTCAACTGTTATTTGTCTGTTTGTTTGCCAATAAAAACTATTTGTTCTATCTGAGAAATCGTATTTATAATCTGTCATACTTAATTTTAACATTTGTATTATTTAAAGTTTATTATTTTAATTATATTGTACTTAATAGTAAGTATTAATCTTTTTAAATTAGATTTATATGTTATACTTATGTTTACTAAAAAAGCACAATTAAAATTTTGGCATATTCTTGTATTGATTGGGTTTTTATTTCTAATTTTATTAGTTTCTTTTTTAATGTCTGATTTAACAATTAGAAATATTGAGGATTTTGAACTTAATAGTTTAGAGAATAGAGTTATTTATCTTGGTGAGGGAGAGATATGTGGGATTTCTAATTCAGAGTGTAGTCCAAGTTTCGTTTGTCAGAGAAGTGAGGGTTTTGCTAATACTGGTGGAGTTTGTGTACGTGCTGCTGGCGCTGGACCTTATCAAATTAATCCAATTAAACCTGATTTTAATAATGAATCTTATAATAATTGGGATGAATCTGATTTTGAATAATAAATATAATAAAATTATTTTTAATCTTGTATTTTTTATTAGAAATAATATAATTATTATGTTTTGTTTAAAATTTGTTGTTATAGAAATATATTTAATATTGTATTACTTAAAAAAAGTTGAATAATAAATCAAAAGATTTATTCTTCTTTAGCATCTTCTGCAGGAGCAGCGAATGCTTCTTCTAGAGCTTTATCTCCAGAAATTACTTTTAAATTTAATTGGTGTGTTTTTTCATAAACTGTGTTACCAGCAACAGTTCTTTTAATTCTTAATCCACCGAACTTTTGTCCTCTTACTTTACCTCTAAATCCTGTAGATTTAGCGATTAATAAAGATTTTCTGTTTGTTCCAGTTAGATCTTTTCTCATAGGGAATCCTTGTGAATCACTACCACCAGAGATAGTAAATTTCACACCGGAGTAACCAAACATTTCACCGTTTAATTCTTCCCCGAGAACTCTTCCGAAAAGAGACTCAGCTTCTGTACTGGATAGTTCTTTTTGAAAAGCTTTTCCAGATTTTGTTCCCATAACAATTTTGATCGTCATAGTAATTATAATCTTTATCCATTTATAAATTAAACTACTTATTTATATAATATATTTGAGGTATTTTGAATAGAATGGCTTTAAATTTTTCAGTAGTATCTTTGTTATCGTTCTTTATGTCGATTATTGCAATTTATTTAGTTTTTGCAATTATGCAGAAAGTATATTCTGAAAAACATAGAAAGCCTTGGTTATATATTGGTACGGCGGCGATTGCATTATCGTTGTCAGAATTGTTACGTTTTTTTTATTATTCTCAAAATTATATTGTAGGGACTATTGCAATTACTGAGGGAGTTATTTATTCTTTAGTTTTCTTTGCACTTGCTTTTTTATCTTATGGTTTATTACTTGAATATTTAATTCTTCGTTATTATAAGGGGAAATTTGTAAAGATTAAATTTATTCCAGTTGATGAAGGTTCTGCTAGTGGAGATTTAGATATTAATATTTCAAATGGAGTTTCTTATTTATCTACAAAAAAAAATAGGGATTTTATATATGAACAATTTAGCCTGGCTACAAAACAAGGATTTCAAGGGTTTTTGATTAGTGAAGATAATCCAACTGAGATTCGTAAAAAATATAAATTACTTAAAACTCCAATTGCGTGGTTATCTCAAATTGATAAAAATATTTCAGGGAATTATTTAAAAGATTCATTAGATGAGAATTCTGATATTGTAAATCCATTACAGATTAATAATTTAATTAGTTTTTTGGATAATTTTTTAGACCAAAGTTCAAATCCTATTATTATGGTTGATTGTAATTTGTTATTTCGTTTAAATTCATTTTATATTGCGTTAGAATTTTTAAAGTATGTGTCGGCAAGAGTTTCTAAATATAACGGTGTCGCGATTATGATGATGAGTCCAGATCTATTACAGAAGTCTGAACTTATGGAACTTGAACAATTTCTTAAAACACTTGATTAATTTATTTTATTTTAATTTTTCTATTTTACAAAGTTTTTTAAATAAAATTTTTATGATTTAATTATGGAAAAAATACAAATTAAAAATTATTTATTAAAACATAAAGATTCACATTCACTTGATTCTTTAAAAACACAATTAATTTCATATGGAGCTTTAGCTGGTGATGTGGATGAAGTCATAACCAAAATTAATCTATCTTCAAATTTAAATTCAAACATTCCTGCTCCTACTGGTCCAACTTCAAATTCAAATGACGATTATGGTTTAGCATTTGGGCTTTCTATAGCGGGTTTGATAATTCCTCTAGTTGGTTTAATTTTATCAATATTTGCGATTAAATTTGCTAAAAGGTCTAGATTAAAAAACCCAAATAATGGTTTGGCAAAAGCTGCTTTAATTCTTGGGTGGATTAATGTTGTGATATATAGTATTATATTTATATTATTTATATTTAATTTTATTTTAGCATATTTTTTTTTCTCGTATCAGGTGCAAGCTATGGAACAGATTGAGATGAAGACTTCATCTAATGGACCAGCACTTTCTATTGAGAGAGTTCAAGAAGATTCAATTTATATTCTTAATAGAGGCTCAAGTGATGTATCTGTAGATAAATTATTGATGTCTTTATCTGGTAATAGTTATAGTTGTATTTCTGAAAATTTTGTTGTAGTTACTGGTGTTGTGTCTTATCCTTGCGAATCTACAGGTACATATTTGAAAGGTGAAAAAATTACAGTTTTAATTGAATCAAGTTCAGGCTTAATTTCTTCTGAGTATATTACTAAATAATTCTATTTTTTCTTTTTCTTTTAAAATCAGTTACGATAAAATTTGTAACTGATAGTAATATATTTTTAATTTAATTATATAATTTTTTTATTATATGCTCAGTTACAAAACAAATTTATAAACTATATTTGTGATTTTATAGTATGATAGAACTTTGTATTACAA
>JABSQY010000081.1 GCA_013215525.1 Nanoarchaeales archaeon
CAGAAATTCTACAATATTTACTAAATCCTAAAAGTGATAAAATACAAATTATTGAAAGTATTAATAATATTGATACTAATTTTTTATTAGATGAGTGATTTAAATAATATTTATTTTTATCTACTTCAACTATTACACATAATCCAGTTTCTAGTATATAGTGGTGAGCTCCAAAAACTTTTTTATTTTCATAATTAGAATAAATACTACTTTGTTTAATTTGTGTGTATTTATCTCCACGTAATTTTTGATAATAATTATTATAACTATCAAAACAGTCCACATACATTTGAGTATCAATTTTAGTTACAATTTTATTACTTCTATCAATCATATTATTAATTATTGTTCCATCTCTATTTACTAAATAAATATTTGTTGATACAATATCTGAACTTGGATTTTGAAAATTATTTACAACTTTTGACTCAATTTGTTTATTATCAATTTGAAGGGCAATTATTCCAAGCATCTCTTTTTTATTTTCAATTGTTTTAGAATTAACTAATATGGGGGAAGTTACAAACACCGATAAAAAATCTTCATCTCCATAATAACCTGGATCAAATATCCCAACACCAAAATCTTTTTTGACTTTATGGAATATTTCTCCATATTTTGTTGATTTAAATTGTTCTTGATTTAAATCAACTCCTTGAGTAATATCTTTTTTTGCAGACCATAATATTTTTCCATCAATATCCATTAATACTAAATCTATGTATTCATTTGTTTTCCAATAAAAAATTAATTTATCATTTATTTGTTCATTGAGTGATGTTCCATCTGATGAAAATAAATTTATAATCTCTGGCGAATTTGCTAAATATTCTAAATCATTTTTTCTTTCATCTAAAAACATGCCTACACGTTCTGATTTTGATTGAGCTATACTTTGTAGATGATTTAAAATTTCTTTTTCTAAAGAATAATTATTAAAATCTTTATTATATACAATAAAACTTGAGAAACTAATAAAAATAATTGTAAATCCCAAAATTAATATTTTAAGTAACTTCATTTTTATTTACTTTTCCTCCTTAAAACTAAATAAGTTAATAACCCTAAAATCATAACTACTATAACTATTACAATACTTGTAGGAAGAGTATTAGATTCTGATTTAAGTTTTCCAATTGTAAATATTTGTGAAAATTTATCAGATACATCAACATTGTATACAGATTCATAAATTACTTCATACTCACCATTTGGTAAATTTAAACCTTTAAACTCTTCAAATGAAGTAAGAATTACATTTTCAGTTTGAACTGTAATTTCCCCACTAAAAACTTTAATTTCATTTTTATTATTATCTAATAAAATTAATTTATAATCAACGGGTGTTGGTTGACTTCCAAAACTTGCAAAAGTTATAATTCCGGATAAATCATCAATACTACTGATTAATGTTTCATCAATTGTAAATGTAATATCAAATAATTGGTCTGGAACTTCTGCATCTAAAGAAGTTAAATTTCCAAACAAAAAAATTATGAAAAATAAAAATATAGTAAAACCTAATAAAGTATGTTTAATGGTGACATTATGTGATTTTATCATTTTTATAGTATATGTGTAAATTATTTAATGAGATTAAATAATAATTAATTATGGATTATTTTTTTTCTTTTTTGTTGAAGTTTTATTTTTTCTTTTTATGTTCTGGTTTTTATGTTCTGGTTTTTTAACTATATTTTTTTTTGAAATATCTTTGTTATTTATTTTTGCTTTTTTAACATTAATTGCTTCTTTTGCAAGTCTATTTGATTTTTTTAATTCTTTTGTTAAAGAATCAATTTCTTTTGTTTTCTCATCAATTACTCTATTATGTTCTTCAACTCTGTTAAAATTCTCCTGATTTAATTCCTCTTTTCTTTTTAACTCAATTAATTTTTTTTCATTTAGTTCATTTCTTTCTAAAATTAAATCTCTTTGTTTTTGATTTTGAATTTCTCTTATTCTAATTGATTTAGCTTCTTTTTCTGAAACTTTATTTCTTTGAGTAATTTGATTTCTATCTTTTGTATTTGAAGATTCAATAGATCTAATGTGATTAAAATTTGAATTTATTTTATTTTTTAATTCTTTAATTTTAGTTAAGTTATCTTTTTTAACTCCTTCAATTTGATCAATTTTTTCCCTGTGTAATTTTTCTAAAGTATCTAAATCTTCAGATAATTTTGATAAGTCGTCAAAATCATGACCCATCAAATGACTATCAGTCACATAATCTTCAGCCTCAGAATCAGTTAAGTCATAATTATCAGATCTAGACTTTAAATTAATGTTTTGTAATATTTTTGAGATTAAAACTCCAATTAAAAAAAAAGTTGCAATAATTAATATCCAGTATGATTGAAAATAATACGATAAACTTTCTATGAATTCATTTGATGTTGCAAATGCACTATTTATTACTAATGGAAATAACATTAATAAATTTACTTTGGTTCTATTTTTTTTATAATCTAACATATGTTTTAAACAACTTATATCTATATAAAAACATTGTTTAGATTATTTCCATTTATGTGTAGAATAGTTTCAGAATGAAAGTTAAAAAAGATTCTAGAAAAAACATAACTTTAATTATTTAATTCAAAAAATTATTAAAAAAAATAAAGTGAAAAATATAATGTATTCTATAATACATCTACAAGAGATTTTCGTACACTATCATCAATTCCTAATTTCTCATTTCTATCAAATGTTTCTTTGAATTCTTTATTGTTGTTGTATATTATTGAAAAGTATTTGATATCATCTTTACGTGTACGCTTTGCACTTCGTCCGTAAATCTTTGATAATTTTTCAATAAATTTTTCTGGGTCATCTTTTGCTTTTTGGATTTTTGTTCGTACTCCAAGCGCTGCCATTTTATTATTATAAATCCACTTTTTTAAAATTCTTGTATTTCTATCAAACTTTATAACTTTCTTTGGCGTATCTTTTGCAGCTGATACTCCATATGTTAAATAGAAATTTACATAAACTAAATATCTCCAGTACTGCCATTTCATAATTCTTCCTTTGTAAATATTTGCTTTAGACAATTCATTAAATGCTTGAATCATTCCTTTTGTTCCGTATACTTTTGGAATGTTTTCTTCTACATATAACATTAATTCATCTATATTAATATCTGTATTAAAACCTGAAAAGTATGCATCTTCTGGATATGAATAAAAAACTTTTTGTAGTAGGTTTTCAATTTTCTTTTTATAATCTCTAATTTCTAAATTATTTTCTGTTTCAAATTTACCTTCAAAAACTGATGCTTGTAAATCGTTTATGAAACCTCTGATATCAAATGTTGCTCTTTCTTCGATAAATTCTGTTAATTTAGTTTGGTCGAATTCTACATCTTCTGCTTTAAAAATTTTCTTTGCGATTTGGTCTAATAACTCTTGAGAATGGTTTTCAAAATCAATATATATTGATAACTTTTTTAAGGCTTTGATTTTGTCGGATGTGCTGTCGTTTGCTGTAAAGCAGATTGGATATTTAGACTTTTTAATTAGTTTTGTAATAGTTGCTAATCCTCCTCTATCTTTTGTTCCTGAAACTCCGTCTGCTTCATCGATTAAGATTAATTTCTCTTGACCGAATAGAGATTTTTGTTTCATTACATCTCCAACTGATTCTTCGATTGATTTTTTATTTCTTGCATCTGATGCGTTTAATTCGAAGATTTCGAAGTTGAATTTTTTTGCTAAAAGGTTAATTGTTGTGGTTTTTCCTGAACCTGCTTGTCCTGCTAGAAGTAAAGCTTTTCCTGGTTTGAAATTTTCAATGAAATCTAATATTTTTTGAATTTCAGATGTTACAATTAAGTCATCGAAAGAATTAAGTTGGTATTTTAAAAACCAAGGAAGGTATCGTTCTGAATTATCTATTTTTAACCCAGATGTGATTTCTTCAATATTTAATTCTAAATTTTTATCATCTACGGCGAAGATAGTTTTTACTTCTGGTAGTTCTACTCCGAATTTTGATAAGTCCATAACAATAATTCGATTTATTGGTATATAAAGTTTTGTTGTTATTTCAAATTCTTTGTTTTAATATTTTGCTCCTCACTTTGTGGAGTCAAGAAATGAAAAATTTCTAAGCCGTTTTGAAATGAAAGCTTTCAAAAAGTTTCCATATTGTGCCACTAGCACTAAATTTATTTGGGTATCGGATATAGCGATGCTATAAATCCGCCCAAAGAAATTCAGTACTATTGACAAAATCTGAAAACGAAGTTTGAATTGGGGCGAAATTGGCTGTCGCGTATGTTTCTGCCTTTGCGTTTATATCTTCGAGGAGTCTAATATGTTCGAGTGCGGGATTGTATCATTTTTGAAAATTGTGAAGAGTGATAGCGATGATTATTTTTCAAAAATTCTATATTTAATCTTTCTTGTAATCAAAGAAAGATATAGTTATTAATTATGTTTTTTAATTTGTTTAGCGTAGCGTTAAGAACAGATTGAAAAACATAATTTTCTACTTTACTAGGAAACTAAAGTTATAATATTTTTTCCATTTTCCACTCTTCATGTTTAACATCATTAATTTTTGAATGAACTTTTTTTATTATTTTATATCCTTTAGATTCATAAAATGATTTTGCAGTTAAACTTGATTCTAAAGTAATCTTGTTTAAATTTAAATTTTTTGCTTCTTTTTCTAATTTTTCTAAAATTTTAGATGCAATACCTTTTCCTTGATAATCTTTATGAGTATATAATCTGAAGATTTCACCACTATGTCCCATATCTCCAAAACCTACAATAATATTATCTAACTCAACTACATAAGAAATATTATTTTGTAGAGTTTTTAATAAATTAGAATAATTATCTAATATCCCTGGCCATGTTTCAATTTGTTCATTACTATAATCTTTACTATTAATAGTTCTAATAGTTTCTTCATGTAATTTACTTATAGATTTTTCATCACCTAATTTGAATTTTCTAAGTTCCATATAAATGTTTTAAAAAATAAGTATTTAAATTTTAATTTTTATTCCAAAGGACTATTAATCTTTTTTAATTCATTATTACTTACGTTTGTATATATTTGAGTGAACTTTGTACCAAACATTCGCACGGTGAAGGTTTCGTTTCACTCAAGCCTTTATTCTAACGGCGAATTTATTTTTTTCAATTCATTGTTACTAACATTTGTATATATTTGAGTCGTTTCTAGTGAACTGTGTCCTAGTAATACTTGTATGTATCTTATATCAACTCCTGCTTCTAGTAGGTGTGTTGCGAAACTGTGACGCAAAGTGTGGATGTGTACGTCCTTTGTCATATTACTTTCTACTTTTGCTTTTTCAATTACTTTTTGTATGGAGCGTCCTGACATTGGTGCGCCTTGTTTGTTTACAAATACAAAGCCATCTTTAGTTTTATATTTTGTAAATTCTTTTAGTTTGTTTGACATCAATTGTGACATGATAGTCATTCTATCTTTTCCACCTTTTCCATCTCTAATCCAAATTACTTTTTCATCGAATTCTAAATGTTTAACTTTTAATTTTAGAGCTTCGCTCAGACGTAATCCAGAACCATAATATAACTCAAACATAAGTCTATGTTTTGGATTTAATACTACATTAAATAATCTTTTGATTTCTTCTTTGTTTAGAACTTGTGGTGTGCTTCGTTTAATTTTAGGAGTTTTAATTTCTATTTTTTTTCCTAATAAATCATTATAGAAAAAGAGCAGTGCCGACTTGATTAGCGCGATTGATTTTGTGGACAGGCCTTGATCCATTTTATCTGCTAGATATAATTTTATGTCGTCTTGTGTTACTTGTTCTGGAACTAGCTGTGTCCTTGTTAGGAACTGGCTGTTGTATAACGTGTACACTTTTGATGTTAAAGGTGAAAATCCTCTAAGCCTTACTTCTATTTTTATTTTATTTATTGCATCTATTTGGTTCATTTTGTTTGGTTTCTTTGGGTTAAAATTGATTTTGTCATAATCATATTAACTATACGAACTTTAGTTTTTATATAGTTTTGTTGTGACTTTGCTGTGTGTTTAATTAGAAAACATTTGCTTTTTTATTATTTAATATGTTTAAAGATTAATTTGTATTATAAAAATTGCATCGTATTAAATTTATTTCTCTAATGTTAAATCTAATAATATCTAGACTATATTCTTTCAAACAAATACAACTTAAATCATTAAATTTTATAATCTAAGATAATTTTAGCATATCAAATTTAAATTAAAGAAAGAATAAGACGCGTTTTAACTTAAAGAGTATGTATTTCATAGTTAAAATAATAAAATGTAATTTAAATTGAATTAAATGTCTACTCCGACATATGTTTTAATCAAGAAACCAACTCCGAAACTGATTGCTGCGACACCTAAACTAATCACTGCCATTGTGAAGAACTTCTTTTTGAAAGATACATTTTTCGCAATTGAAATGTAACTTGTATAACTTAAAATTATTAAAATTGTCATTACAAGCATTGCTCCAACTGAATGAATTATATTTGTGAAAATAAAATATGGTGCAACGAGAAATGCTACAGTTATTACGTATGCAATTCCTGTGTACATTGCTGATTTTATTGCTGACTTTTCAGGTGTGATTCCATCTTCTTCATCTTCTTGAGCAGATAAATATTCTGAAGCTGCCATTGATAATGATGCAGCAACTCCCATAATTAATCCAGTAATTCCTACAATGTTTGAATTTCCGAAAGCTAAACTTAGTCCCGCTAGTGTTCCTGTTAATTCTACAAGTGCATCATTTAATCCTAAAACTACTGAACCTGCGTATGATAATTTTTCATCATTTAAAATTGCAATTAACATGTGTTCGTGTTTTTCTTCATCATATGAAATTTCAGTTGCTTCTGGATAAATTACTGCTGCTTGTTTATAAAATTCTTGAGCATCAACTTCACCTTTTTCCATTAATCTTAAAGTAAAAGTTAATCCTAATATTGATACTAATTTTGTATAAAGTGCTATTTTAAAGTTATTTGGTTTTACTTCTTTTTTTAAAATTTTAGACCAAATTTTATAATGTTTTAATTCGTCTTTAGAAATATCTGATAAAATTTTTTTATTTTCTTTATCTTTAGTTTTGTTTGCAATATTTTGATAAATATAGTATTCAGTAATTTCATTTTTTGCTTGAATTATAATTTGATTTTCAATTTCCTTATCTGAAAATTTTTTAAAATCTTTATTTTTTTTAATCATACAATATCTATGTGAAAATCCTTTTTATAATTATTGTTTAAAATTAAGAAATAAATTTGAAAAATGGAAAAAAGAAAAGAAAAAATGATATGAAAATATTTACAAGTAAATATTTACAATCACTTAGTATAAGGAATATTTTTATCAAAACATTGATATCTATAAATTTGTTCTACTAACATGTATAAAGCTTGCTCATGAGTAAATATCATTTTACTTAAAGATAATTTTTTATGTAATTTCTTAATTCATCTGCTGGTCCAAAAGCTCCACAAATTATAAATTGAATTACTTGTCCATTATTATTTTGTCCTAATTGTTTTAGTGTTTTATCAAATTCAAAAGTTGTGTACTCTTTTCCTGATTCTGTTAATAGGAAAGTGTTTTGGATTTGTTCGCTTGTTGCGATGTGTGGTTTTAATAATTCGTATTCTTTCTTTTTTAGAATAAGTTAATTTCTTTCTTTTATTTCTTTTAATTCTAATATTTCTAATTTTGGAATTCTTTTTGTTAATTCTTTTATCTCTGATTGGAGG
>JABSQY010000082.1 GCA_013215525.1 Nanoarchaeales archaeon
TTTGAAGACCTATTTCATTAAAATAATCTAAAGTTGGAGTAACTATTAATTTGTCTATATTTGCTCCAAATAGAAGGCCTAGTGATTTATTTTTGTGGAATTTTGCAATTCCTCGGGTGTATCTTGTTAATTGAGTTTCAGACTTAGATAAATTTTGATGTATATTCCCTACTGAGCTTGGTTCTTGGCCGTGCAGGTTTTGTGATGTTCCATCAAAGGTTAAAATGATATTTCTTGACATATTTAGATTTTGTAATTTTAATTTATAAAACTTTAGTGTATTTAATTCAGACAAAATTTATTTTCAACTAAATGCTTCATATCTTTTAAATCCGTATTTTCAGTTTATTGTAATTATTATGATAAATATAATTAATAGAGATATTAATACTTTTAGATATTTTAATACTTTTAGATATTTTAATACTTTTTGATATTTTAATACTTTTAGATGTTTTAATACTTCAAAATTTACATGAAATAATGGTACAAATATTAGTCCAGAGTAAAAAATAGGAAGAAACATCATTAGAATTTCTATTTTAGTTGATGTGAATAGTGGACTTAGATACATTCTAAGTATGTCTTGCGAGTTGTGGAACACAGTATTTATTGCAGTTTTTCCTAAATTTAAAGAAATCCATGAAAAACTATCTAACATAAAGTAAAATAATATATGTACAATACCGATAAAGATTACTAGTAGGAAACATAATAGTAAAGTTAATACATTTGTATCATTTATTATGAATGGAAAAAATACTAATGAATATGTTAATAAATATACAAATGATGATGAGTTAACTCTTGCGATGTATAGTATAAATATATTCATTGGTTTTGTTAGTAGAACATTTAAGTTTCCTATCGTGATTGTATTAAATAGTTGATTTGACCAACGTGTGCCTGTCATAAATGAATAAATCATCATAAAGAAGTAAAATGTATGATGAAATCTTTATGTGTCCAGTTTAGTATGTGTCCGAAGTTTTGTATTAGTATTAGTCCAAATGAGAAATAGAGTGTTAAGATTATTAATAAAATTATAAATATTGAATAAAAATTGGCTTTGTATTCAAATGTTAATTTTAAACCAATTTTAAAGTTTTCATATATAATTAATATGTCTATTAATATATATGATTTATATTTTTAAAATATAAATATTTGTATTATTTATCTAGATAAAATATATTCAATTGATGAGTTAGTTCCATTTAATGTATATTCCATCATTCCATTAAAATCATCAAGTAGTTTTGTAGCATATGCGATACCTACTACTGCAACACTTGGGATACTTGCTGCAATACTTGCCATAAATATTGGACTTGATATATCGATATCTCCACCTGCTGTTAAAGTAGATAAAAGTCCGACTGCTCCCGCTACTCCTGATGATGTTAATATAGACTCAAATGTTTTATTTCTATATGTTTCTAATTCTTGTGTGTTATCTGTTATCATATTTTGTTATAGATTTTAATTTATATAAAGTTTACTATCTTTATTTCTTCGATATGTATATAAAGTTTTACTTTCATAAAGGTTTATGAATACTCGAAAAATACTAAAACTACAAACTGAGGATATCACGTTAGATCTTATAAAAATTAAAAAAGTTAGTTTAATTATCTATTCTTTTTTTTGTTTATTTATATTTGCTGGTTTGAATCATTTTATGTTTGTTAGTTTAGGTTTTTTAGATTATAAGTTATATTATTTATACATATTTTTTTTTCTTATATTGTTTTTCTTTGTTGGTAGAAGAATAATTAGTTTCGCATTTGACTATTAATTATGTTAGTTTAAGTTGATTTAAGAGTTATTTACCCTAATTATTCTTTAATTATAATTAGTTTTAATATTTAGGAAATGTTTATATACTACTTAGTAATTACTTATTAATGGGTACACTTATGAAAATTATTTGTGGCGCTTTGACATCGTCAGTTATAAATTCTGCAAGTGCTAGTACAACAGATGATTTTATTGATATTTTTTTAAATAAAAATCAGTGATGTTGAATTTATTATGCGAAATAATATCGATCCTGATTCTAATTCAATTTCTACTTCTAATTCAATTTCTACTTCTTTAACAAGTATATTAGATTCTAATTTAGAATTAGTAGGTGATGAAAAAAATTATAGTTTAAATGATGATAGATTAAAATTTACTAATTTAGATAAAACAAATAATAGTTCATATTTTGATTTTTTATCTTCATTTAGTTTAATAGTTGATGGAATTAGTTATCATGATTATAGAGATGCGTATCGGACTGCTACGATTACTGAAATTGAATTAAAGAAAGGAATTCCAACTACTAAAAAGTATATCCAATCCAAGTATTTTGAGTATAATGAACATAATAAGGCTAGAGGATTAAGATATACTTTTTCAGATAAACGTTATTCTGTTGAGTGTGGGGTTTATGAAGATTCATTTAATTCTTCTGCAACTTGGTTCGCTTTTAATTGGATGCCTAAACATTTTGTTATTTCAGAGAAATTTGATATTGATGTTGATTTAGGAATAAGTTTTATTTATACTAATAAACAAGTAGATTTTAAGGGAACACTTGTACCAATAGATGAAATTAGACATTGGACTAGTGATGGGATTCGTTATAGTGAAAGAAAAATGAATCAGTCTGATGTGTGGGGAAATATATTTACAGCATTACCTAAATTACAATTAAATTTAGGAAAACGTTTCTCTATAGATTTTGGAGTTATACCTATTAAAGGTAAAAATATTGGTAGTAAGAGAATTGATTTTCTATATACTGCTTCATTTCTTTATCATTTTTAATTTGGAAACTTATTAATTCCCTAGTTTCAAATCATTTTAAAACCAATGGTTTTAGAAATTGAAGTTCACACCAACGTAATTGTTGGTGGAACAAAATTAAGAATAATTGATAAATCTTGTTTAATTCTTCTTAATTTTGAGTGACTAAGTTTTTTATATCAAATAATGTTATTTATAGTTATGAGTAATGAGTTAATTTTAGGTTCTGTTAGAATTAAATCTGATGATTTTCGTTTTTTTGAGAAAAAAAAAGATAATTTGTGGAAAGCAGTTTCAGAGTTAGATTCTAGAATTTTAGAAGTTCTTGAGTTGTATTCAGAGAATGATAATTTAGATTTATTAATTGATTCTAAAGATGATTTGTTTTTACGTGGGAGTTTGTCTCCTAATCCTGAAGCTTCTGTGTGTGGTGCTAGAGTTATGGTTTTGCCTAATGGTGATAAGCTTGCACGTGCTGGGTTTAGTTTGTTTGCTAAAGATTTAAAGTTTAATTTTGATGATGAAGAAAAGTTGTGGGATGTATGTTATACAAATGCGTCAGGCCTTAAAACTTATTTATATACTGAGAATAAAGTACATTTAGAACAAGATAAAAAGTTACGTTTAGTTGATAAGTTTGAAGAGTATTATTTAACTATACTTGAAACATGTGAAAAGAAAATCAAGTCTACTTCTTGCGGTGTTGTTGATTTAGCTTTGTACATTATGTTAAATACATATATACGTGTTGGAAATATAGAATATTTTCATCGTTTTAATCATAAAGGACTTACAACATTACAAAAGAAAGATGTTGTTATTGCTAGTAATATCTTAACGTTTAGTTATACTGGAAAAGATGGCGTGCCACAGATTACTTCTAAGAAATTTCCTGGTTTTTTTATTACTAAGTTTGAAAAGTTAATTGAAGATAAATCTAGTGAAGACTTTATTTTTACAAATAAGAATGGTAATTGTATTCATTCAGATGATTTTTCAAAGTTTTTGTTTAATTTAACTGGGGAACATTTTTATCCACATATAATTCGCTCACATTACGCAGATATGACGTGTCGTGACTTTTTAAAGACGCATAGAGCAGCAACACATGAAGAAGTTGATGCTGTGTTTATGAAAATTGCTGAGAATTTAGGACATAAAAAATATAATAAAAAAACTGATACTTGGGATGTGAATTTTGCTGTGACACTTAAGAATTATATTCATCCGATTTATTCGGAAAGAATGATTAATTTATATAAATCTAATTAATAAAAATTATATATCTTATTTTTTAATTATACATATAAAAAAGAGAATTTATTTATTCTTAATCTTTTAATCTCTACTACGTAACTTACTTAGTAATCTTAATATCTCTACGTAAATCCAAATTAGAGTTACAATTAACATAAATCCACCGTACCATTCCATCTTTTTTGGTAGATTTGATTCTACTTGTTTATCGATATAATGAAAATCCATTAAAAGATTTAAACTTGCAATTGTTACTACAAATAAACTAAATCCTATTCCTACTAATCCTGATTCGTGAATTAATGGAATATTTGTTCCAAACATACTCATTACAATTGAAACTATATATACTAAAAAGATTCCCATTGTTGCACCCATTAAAACTGCTTTAAATTTTTGAGTTACTTTAATGATTTCATTTCTATATAATACATTCATAATTAATGCGATTGCAAGTGTTAATAAGATTGCTTGTGTAACGATTCCAGGATACATTGTTTCAAAGATTAATGATAACATTCCTAAAAATACTCCTTGAACTATTGAATAAATTGGAGCGAGTATGTTTGCAAGCATTGGTTTAAATATTAGTGTGATTACAATTCCTAATCCTACTACTAATGAAATTATGAATGCTGGCATAAAGAATTCTGCTGGAATTTTTCCACTCCAACTTAAATATCCTCCTAAGAAAACTAATAATGTTAAGATTAATGTTTTGTTTAGAGTTCCTGATAATGTCATTGCATCATGACCGTGCGCGTGTGAGATATTTTTAAATCCTCTCATTGCAATATTTGAACTTTGATTTTGTATCATTTTTTAACTAGGTAAAAAAATGAAGAAATTCTTTATTATCTAAATAATTTCTAGACTGACAAGCACAGTGTGCTTTGCTCAGTATCATATTTTTATAATAAATTTTATTTTTTATTGTTTTTATATTTTTGTTTTATTTTCATGTTATGTTTCTAATAGTATAGACAAATCTATTTAATACAAAAATCAAAAATTATATTTATTATGGAAAACAATATTAAAACCTTTATATTAAACCGCGCTTTCTTTGGAAAGATTAACTGTCTGAAAATTTTGATGAATTCTGATAAAGATATTTATTTTCATTTAGGAATTTTAAAATTAGGAAATTGGGAGTGGAAAAAAGTTAAAATGTCTGATAATGAACTTGGAGAAATTATTAGTGTACTTCGTGCTTGTGATGGGAAGTGTTCTTTTTATCATAAGTATAATGAGAAGAAAGCTCAAATATGGATTAATAAATCTGAAAAATCTTGTAATATTAAAATTAATGATTTTTCTAAAAATTTAACAGTTGGTGAATTTGAAGTACTTCGAATTTTACTTGAACAGTGTGTTCGTATGGTGAATTTTTAGTAAAGTATTAAAATGAATTTATGTTTTATTTTATTATGCTAAAAGATATCCTAGTTTTAGATACTTCGAATCAAATTAAAAAAATTGAAAAGTTTTTTAAATCTAATAATTTTAAAAATTATGATTTAACTTTTGACTTTGATGCTATTTTTTCTATGATGAATTATAAAGATTATAAAACTATTATTGTAAATCCTCTAGGTATTGCTTATAATTGTCTAGCTGCTGAATCTCCTGTCGATTTTGCTTTAGAGATTGTTAAAGAATTAAATAAAATAAAATTACCAAATACAAAATTAATTTGTAGAACTCTTTCAAAATATGTTGATTTAAAGTTTGAAGAATTATTAAAGTCTAATTTACCTCAAATAAGTTCTGTTTCAGTTGGTATTGAAAAATTTCTAATGTTATAGTATATTTAAATCCTATATTTTTAATTACTATTAAATATATTTATATATTTAAACATCATTAGTATTTTATGGATAAAGAATTATTTAAAGATTTTTTGAAAACAACTAAATTTTATGAATTAAAATATGTTGCACGTAAATCTAGTTGTATTTATTTTGATTCTCATTTAAAAAAAGACATTGTACGTGGAGAAACTACTGCGGAACACGTATACTCTTCTTTAAAACTTGCAGATTATTTTATTTCAAACTTTTCTGAATTTAAAAATTTGGATAAATTAAAGGTATATGAAATACTTATGTATCATGATGATTGTGAGATTACCGTTGGTGATGTTTGTATCTCTGATACTAAAAATAGAATTAATAAAGAAATTAATGAGTTGAAAGGTGTGAAAATACTTGCTCAACAATATCCTAATATTTTATCAAAAAAATTACTTGATTTGGATTTAGAGTATAGAAATCTAAAAAGTGATGAGGCTATTTTTTGTAAAGCAATTGATAAAATAGATACAACTATTCATGAACTAAAATATCCTGGTGATTGGGGTTCTGCTAAAGGTTTTGGTTATGATGATATGAATAACTATTTTAGAAAGTATTTTGAGTTTAGTGTTGTGTTCATGGATGTATTTGAAGAACTTCTTATTTATTTAACTGAAAATAATTATTTTGAAAATAATTAATTTTAATTATTTAAATATTCTAATGTTTTATCATATAATTGTTTTAAATTATTTTCTTTTGTAAATCTGTGGTCTGCGTTCTTTATTGTATAACTATTAAAGTCTTTTATGTGTTCGTTCCAATGGACATATTTTTTTGCAAGTTCTGCGAATATAAATTGAGAGTTTTTTGTTACGTTTTTTGCAAATTCTTTTAAATTATATGCTTGCTTAAATTCTGTTATTAATTTTTCAGAAAATAGTATTTCTAGTCCCATATGTCTTGTGTATAATTTTGTTTGTTTGTTATATGTGATATTTTTATCTTTTAAATTATTTATTCCTGCTGATGGGTCCCAATGAATTATTTTTTTTATATTTTTAGTTTTTGCTTTCATTATTGCTAAACATCCTAAACTGTGGCCTATTAGGTATAATTCTTTATACTTATTACTGAATGTTTCAATTACTGTGTTGATGTCGTCAGCATGTATTGATATTGATATTTCTGTTGTTTGTCTTGCTTTATCTGCATTTGAGTATAAATCGAATCTAAATGTATCAAATCCAAATGGCGTAAAGTAATCTATTGCGTTGAAGTATTGGTGTTCGTGTTGGTTTCCTGATAAACCGTGTACAAAAATTATTAGTTTGTTGTTTTTTTGGTTTTCTATAGTTTGGTTTTTCGAGTTTAGTGTCCCGTAGATTATGTGATTATCATTTGTATTAATTTTAAAGTCTTCTTCTATAATTTAATTTTGTTTATATTTAATTTAAATCTTTGTGTTATTTTTTAAATAAGTTTATATAGTTTGTTGTAGTGTGACTATTAGTGACGAAGATAATTACACCTAAACAATTGAGAATTGAAACTAATTTAGATTATGCTAATTATTATGATAAGAGTTATTTATATGAAGATAAAACTAATGAGAAACAGAGACCACAAATAGGTGTTTATTTAACTAAAAGTAATCTTTTAGAATTACAAGATTATAGATATGAATTTATTGAAAAGTATGTTAAAGTGTTTAATCATTGTAGTTTTAATACAGATATTAACTTACCTTTATTAAGGTTTGATATATTGAAGGTTGGATATAGAGTAGATGCTGGAGTACAATTATATAGGCCTACTTTAACTTTAAATTTTGATTCTAATAGTA
>JABSQY010000083.1 GCA_013215525.1 Nanoarchaeales archaeon
TTAAATGTTAAAGATGTGTTCTGTTTGTTTGTATAATTAAAGTTGTATAAATTATTATCATCTTTAATATCAATTGTAGGTAAAATATAATCAGTAAGTTCTAAACCTAAGATTAAATGAACTGATTGATCATTATAATTTATAACTTCAAATATAATTTGTGTTGTGTTGTTTGTTAGTGATGTTATATTTAAAATTTGTGAGTTTTGATTGTAATTATTTAATATGAAATTTTGTTGTACTGATATGTTTTCTGATTCGTTTGTGTTTATAGTTGTGTTTAAGTTTGCAACTTTATATATTAGAGTTCCATTTAATCCTACTTCACTGTTTTGTTCATAAATGTATTTTGATAAATCTACAATTCTGTTTTTTCCGATTTCAAATTGTAATATGTTGTTTGTTGTGTTTGGTTTGTTTAGATAACTTGTATTTATTGTTGGCGTGTAAAAAATAGGAGTTGTTGTAAATGTGAACTCAACTGAATTGTTAAGTATGCCATCTGAAAATGTTATGTTTGTTTTATGTGTACCTGTTCTTTGCTGTGGGTTTGGTTTATATGTGAATTGATATGTGTTTGTCCCGATTTGTGTTTGCTGTAAATTGTATGAATCGTTTTTTATAATTTCTAAATTATTTGAAATTTCTACAATATTTGTTTTTGTATATTCTGAAATGTTTTTTGTATATGAATTGTCAATTGTTCCATTTCCTATTATTGAATAATTTAATATTAAGTTATTTATATTTTCAAATAAAGTTTCAAGTTGTGATTTGTTTAATGAATTATTAAAATTAAATTCTAATGATAAATTATTTCCATTTTCTGATGATTGGAAAAATGGAGTTTGTGAATGATATGAATTATTAAACTTGATTAGTATGTTTGAATCTAAACTATACATTACATTAAATGATAGTTCTAATTGGTTTGAGATATTTGATAAGTTTTTGTTTGTAAGTTTTGAGTTATTAAACTTTAATGTATTATAATATAAATTCTGAACATTTGTATCTATTGCTGTTATTGAAAAAGTTATACTTTCATTTTCTAATAAATTGTATTGTGTTTGTTCTATTGTTGATGTGATGTTTGAAAAGTTGTATGTTTGGTAGTTGATTTGTGTGATGTCAGGCATTTGGTTGTATTCTAAATATATTGATACATCATAATTATTTGTTAAATCATTTTTATTTCTTGTACTATCAATTTGGTCGTAGTTTAGACACGATACGTAATAATTATTAAAATTTGTATTGGATGATGTTGGAAAATTACATGAAATTTCATCTTGATTCTTTAAACATGCAATTCCTTGAAGTGCGTCGTAACTTACATCTTCAGTGTAGTATCTACACGTAATGTTTAAATTGTTTGTATCTTTAAATGTTACATATGTGTTCCCATCATTAATAAAATCAAAGATTATATTATTATCAATTAATAAATCATTTGTAATTTCTAAACTTGGAACTACTTTTTCAAATAAAGTTATTCCGTCTGTTTCATACATTGATGTTGTAAGGTTTGCTTTGTTTGTTGCTGTTACTTGTACAAAATATTGCGCACCATCTTCAATGTATGTTGAGTTATAAGTTACGTCTAAATAGTTATGATTTTGAGATATGTTTGTGAAACTTTTTACTAATGTTTTTGGAACACTTTGTGTTTGTTTGTAAAGGTATGCGTTGTAGTATGCAATCTCACTTTCTAAATCTTCAAATTGCCAGTTTGTTCTAAAGATTAATTTTGATTCATCAAAGTCATAATTTTGAGAATTTGAATTATCATCAATTATTCCAATTATTGTAGGAAGTGTTTTGTCAACTTTAATTTGCGTTGATGCTAAAACTTGATTAATGTTGCTAGCGCTATCGTACACATGATAAATTAATTCATAACAATTTCCTGATTGTAGGTTTAATACTTGTGTTGTTTGTATTATTGGAGTTGTTGTAAAGTTTAATATTGTTACGTTTGTTGTTGGTAGTTGACATATATTGTTTTCTAGGTTGTGAGTTTTTATTTCTAATTTTGTTGAATTTAATCCTGATTCAAGTAGGTTTAATTGTGTGTAGTTAATGTTGTAATCAAATCCAGGGTCTAAATCTATTGTTATAGTATCTCGAACATCATAATCGTATTCATTAAGTGTTAAGTTGATTGTAGCATTTATTGGTGCGAATGTGTCTACTAAAAATAAATCTGAGAATAAGTTTGTACTTTCAACTGATACTGCATTTTCTGCTTTGTATACAATTTGATAATATTTACCATTGTCTAAGTTTTGTCCGTTTATATCAAATGTACTTTGTATGTTTGAATTAAAATTTGGAACTGGGATTGTAGGTTCTAGTCCTGATGTTCCATTTTCTATTATTACATATTTTAAAGATTTAATACTTGATTCGAAATCGTACACAGTATAGTTAAATAAAATATTATTGTTATTGTTTAGATATCCATTGTTAACTGTTCTTGTAATGTTTGGCGGTGTTAAGTCTTTAAAGATGAAATAGTTTGAATGGTTGTATTTACAGTTTTGTGCTCCTTGCCAATTTGTGGAACACGATTTAATGTTTAATATTAAACTTTTATCTTGACTTTGTCCATCTTTTTCATTTCTAAATAAAAATTTAGAATAGTTTGTGTTTGGGATTGTAGTTTGTGTTAGTTCAAGTTCTGAGTCTGCGAATAGGTTAAATGATTCAAATTGTCCAACTTCAAACCATTGTCCATATAGTAATAAGTTTTCGTTTGTTGTATGCGAATTCCAACTTAATCCTAGGTAATATTTTGTTGACCATGATGGATTTATATTGTTTGAATTGTCTGATGTGATTACAACTGATAAATTTTTTTCTACTAAAACTGTTGGAGAGTTTTCGTATTGATTGTATGATACTACAACTGAAAAGTTATCTACTGGTTGGAAAACTGTATTTATTGTTTGTTCTGTTGTGATTGTTTCATATCCTGATGCAGAACATGTAACGAGGAATGTTTCTGATGCACTTGTATTAAAATTTATATTAAATGAATTTGTAATAACTGGATTTTGGATTTGATTGTAGGTGTATGTGCAAGTTTGCGATGGGATTACTGCATTTGTTCCTGCATTATTGTATGATGTTGTAAATGATACTGTTGTGTTAAAGTATGCAGTTTGCGCAGTTGATATTGAAAGTATTGAATTTTTTGAAATTTTGAAATTTTCTAAGTTATTTATTACATTTGTAAATGTTACAATGTCTGCTGCGTTATCAAAGTTACTTGTTGTTGGCGTAAACGCAATATTATTTTTTAAATAAACTGGGGCGTAATTATATGTGAATAAATTTGAGTAGGTAAAGTTTGCAGTTTTTGTGTTGAATTGCGTGTGGTTAAAATGAATTTTATTATCAATAAATTTGAGTGAATTTTCATCCATTAAAGTTAAATCTATTTGCTGATTTATTTGTACTTTTAAATTATAATCTGATGATGTGAACTGGCATTGGAAACTTGTTGCTGTATCCATTGTGCCTAAATATTGACAGTTCATATTTTGTGACCAAAATGTTCCATTTATGAAATTTAAAGTTAGAAGAATTGTTAGAAAAAATATAAATGAAGATTTTAGCTTAAACATATTATAAATATAGATTTTTAGGTTTTAAATGTTAATTACTACCGATTAGAAGTTTTATCATAAAGTTTATATACGTGGAAAGTGTAACCGAGATATGAGTAATGAAATTGATACGATTATGTTTAGTTTATTTGGGACTTTAATTAGGAAACCAACTCTTAGAAAAAATCTTATTAACCTTTTAATATCTGGAATGGGTAACATAAATATTAATTTAGAAAAACATCATCTTTTAACAACTAAATATGAAACTTTTAAAGAATATACTCAAGATAGATTTAAAAAGAAAATTCAAGATAATCTACTTTTAGAATTTGAAAAAGAAATAAATAAAACAGAATATTTTGATGGAACAGAGAAATATCTGGAAAGTTTAAAATCTCAAGATTATAGAATGATAATTGTGGATGATATACCATATCCATACAAAGAAATTATTAATTCATTAGGTTTAGAAAAATTAGTTAATGGAGTTATTTTATCTTGTGAAGAAGGAGTTACAAAATCAAAAGGAGAGCTATATAATGCAGCTTTTGATAAATTTAATATAAATCCACATAATTGTGTAGTTGTTGGTGAAGATTATCAATTAGATCATATTTTACCTAAAAAATTAGGAACTTCATCAATACAGATTAATAGGAAAACAGCAGTTAAATCTTATCAAATTGGAAAATTATCTCAATTAGTAAGTAAAATAAAGACATTATAAATATTATTTTATAATGTATACAGCAGCCTGCCCATCACCAAAAAAAATAAATTTATTATTTTTTAAACTCTTGTTTAAATATTCAATTTTGTTTAAATTTATAACCAAGTATTTTATGCCTGAAGTCTTTGTTTTCATAATTAAATAATCTAATATATTTTTTATATCTTTTTCATTTTGAAATTCTTTATGAATTTTTAATAATCTAACATTTAAAACTTTTTGAGTTTTTGAATTTCCCACAATATTTTCATATTCTCCGAAATTTTTTGGAATTTGTCTACTGGTTATGTATATGTCAGCAAAACCAATTGTTCCAGATTTAGATATACTAGTTTTTGGTAATGGTAATTGAGATTCTGACTTTTCAAATTCTATAACATCTCCAAATATATATCTGTAACATCTTGTTCTTGTTCTTTATATCCAGCATCAATTTCTTCAACTTCAAAATCCATAATATATATTGATGAATCAATAATATAAATTAAATGTTGAATTTTGAAACTTTAACTGATTATATGTCAATATAATTAAGAAATAAAATCAAGAAATTTACTATGTATAATTTCTAAGCCTTGATATCTTAAACAATGTTTAACTAATAAAACGGCCAACATCTTCAACTGAATTAATTTCATCTAATAATTTATCTTCTCTTAAATCTATAATTCTTGGAAATCTTAATGCGTAACCTGAATTATATGTTGGAGATTTTTGAATTTCTTGATATCTTACTTGAATAATTACTCTTGGTTCAAAGTATGTCATTTCTTTTTCTTCATGAGTTTTTAATGGTTTTAGTAAACGTGTTAAGTTTTGCATTGTCGCTCCTTGTCCATCATCAGCTATTTCTTTAATTCCTGAACTTACTTTACCAATTGCTAAGAATCTATCTTCCTCGTCACAGTTATCATCATCGTTTTTCACAGCTACTAGAAATGAAGAATAATATCCTGCTCTTTTCCCTTTACCGTGTTCTGCGCCTAGAATTACAACATCAATGTCTTCTTTTGTTTCTTTTAATTTTGCCATATTTCCAGTTCGAAGTCCTGGTTTATATCCACTTGTTAAAGATTTAAACATTAATCCTTCAACTCCATCGTCAAGTGATTTTCTAAAAAAAGTTTGTGCGTCTTCTTTATTGTCTACAACTTTACAATTTGTTGGAGAAAAGAATATAAAATCTTGATATTTTTTAATTGCAGATTTATTTTTAAAAATAAATTCTACTTCATCACCGATTTTTGTAATTGTTACATCTTTATTATTTACAATTATTTCTGAAATAATTTTCTCTTTTGGTTTAATATTTGTAAATGATGTTAAATCCATAACTTATTTTAGTCGTTTTGGTTTATAAATATTTAGTGTTTTTACTGAATTTGATATCAAATTATTGTTAATTTAAAAATAATTAATTGTTTTGATTCTTTAAGTTTCGCATGTCTGATGGTTCTGGTTTGTGTTTATTCTTTTCAAATCCACCTTTATGATTATGTTCAATATTCTCTAATTCATTTAGTTCTTTTTGGTGTTCAATGTTTTCTGAGTTTACTACTGTGTTTCTTTTATTGTCAACTGTGTTCTGTGCTTGCTCTTGCGATTGTGTTTCTTTCATATAAATTCTATTCGTTTTTTCTTTATATTAGATTGGTTTAAAATTTGTACTCTGTATTTGTTATTTGTAAGGTCTTATTAATTTTTATAATATAAAACTACGTCTATTTATGTATGAAAATAACTCTTAAAATTATAAAGATATTTTTTATTAATTTTATTCTGTTATGTTTATCTTTTAGTTTTGTAAATTCTGTTGATTACGAGCTTGGAGATGATGGAGTTACAGGACCTTTAAGAATTGTTGTATCTCCTAATTTTAATATTGATTTATACCATAGTGCATACAATAGTAATTTATACTATAATACAAATTCACGATATAATGTTTTAAATTATGACAATATTTCTGGAAGTCGATTAAAACATAAATCTACTTCAAATATGGATTTACTTTCGCATTCTCAAAATGGGAATCAAATTACAACTGTTGCAAAAGCTCAAGATTTGATTTTAACACAAGTTGTTACATATCAAATAGGTATGTCAAAATATTATATGGAATTTAATATATTAAATAATGGAACTACTAATGTGTCAAATATTATGTTTGGGACGGGAGGAGATACATACTTTGCAGATTCAGATTCATCTAGAAGTTATTTTAATCCAACTTTAGGAATGATTTATTTAAAAAATGCGAATGCTGAAACCTCAGGAATTATGGGATTGTATGGAGTTGGTTCTACTCCTATTTCAGGATATTATGGAGGAAGTTATAGCGAGAGTGATAATTGGTTGTATAATGAGGGTTATGGAAATTTTTCAAATCCTAGTTTTGTTGATGCTGGATATAATGTTCGTTGGAATAATGATTCTACATTAATACCTGGAGATTCTTGGACAATTTATGCAGAAGAACAAGTTACTGGACCCGATAAAATTCAAGTAATTTCTCCTGGAAGAGTTTCAACTTTTATTAAAAATGAAATTAATTATACATTTACAATTTTGAATTTTGAAGATATTGATTCAAACTTTAATTTTCTTATTTCTTCTTCAAATGATTGGGATATAAGTATCGATATTACTAGTTTATTTATAGCCTCAGGTAGCAGTGCAGAGGTTGTTGTAGGTATAACTATTCCACAAAACGTTTCTGTAAATACTACAGATATTTTAAAGTTAATTGCTATTTCAGATGTTTCTGGAAATAATAATTCTAATTATGTTTCTACATATTATCAAGTACATGATTTATCTTCATTAAATTATGAATTTAATTTTGGTAATATAAGTGAAAATAGTTCTTCTTTTTTTAATATTAATTTCTCATTACGTAAAGAACCTACAACTGATGTGAATGTTTCATTTGATAATGATTTAATTTTTAATTTTATTGAAAATGAATTTATTTTTAATACAAATAATTGGAATATTACGCAGAGTTTGGAATTTAATATAATTAATAATTATATTATGGAAATAAAATTTGTTTATTTGTTTAAAATATTAATCAACAATAATATCTTTATTATATTATTATTTCGCCATTACAGGGCTTATAATTCTTGCATGAATCCATCCAGGGTTCGCGGTGCGCTTCGCTTGCCGCAGCACCCCGGGCTGCAACTCTTGTCGCCTTTCAGGCTTTGGATTGCTATTAATCTTACTATTTACTATTTAATATAATTAATAATGATATTATGGAAATAAAATTTGTTTGTTTAT
>JABSQY010000084.1 GCA_013215525.1 Nanoarchaeales archaeon
TTTATTAATGTTTTATATTATATTTCTAAAATAACTTTAAATTCAAAAAAATTAAGTATATTACTTTTACTTAAATTGTAAAATATAACAAACATTTTTAATTAAACAAATATAATAATTATTATGACAAGTAACCAATTCTTATATTTAATTGAGAAAAAAGAAACAAAAGAGAACATTATTCTAACTTTATACTCTGTAGATGATAAACATAACACAATTACAAAGCAAGTAGAAATCCCTTATCAAATACTTGCAAACAAAGAAGACTTTAATAAACTAGGAATTAAATCAGATAACGTAGTTATAACTCCAGCTAAACTAAAAGACATAGATAACAATGATGTAATTAAAATAAATGCAAATAACAAAGAGATATACGACTTTATCTTATCTGAGCTAAGAGATATCAACTCTAAAGTATATGAACACGATTTACCAGTAGAACACAAGTATCTAATAGATAATAACTTATCTCTAACAACTTCAGACACATTTAAACCTATTTTAAAGTACTTATCTATAGATATTGAAACAGTTGGACAAAAAGAAGACCAAAAGATAATTATGATTAGTTCTTTTAGTCATTTAGATAAAAAAATGTCTAAAGTATACTGTGATATGAGTAAAGTTACTAAATCAAAACTGGATGAAGTTAACAACCATAACTTTAAAGACTTTGAATTAGTTAAATGTGAAAACGAAGAAGATCTATTAATTAAATTTCAAAATGATTGTATAGAATT
This sequence comes from Nanoarchaeales archaeon, assembly GCA_013215525.1. Taxonomy (GTDB): domain Archaea; phylum Nanobdellota; class Nanobdellia; order Woesearchaeales; family UBA583; genus UBA583. The sequence continues at coordinate 747 of JABSQY010000084.1, forward strand.
CTCTCCACAAATGTTAATAGGTTGGAATGTAATTGATTTTGATTTTAAGATTATTAAACAACGTTTAAACATATTCGGAATTGATTTTAAACTCTCTAAATTCGGTGGAAATTGTAGATTAAGGCTTACAAGTGATTTCTTTAGTCAATCAACAATGACTTGTCCAGGAACTTTAGTGTTCGATATGATTCATGTGTTAAAAAAGAACTTTTATGAATTTGATGATTTTAAATTAAACACTGTAGCCCGTGCAGTTCTTGGAGATGAAAAGATAGACATTGAAGATGATAGTGCACCAGACTCAATTGAAAACAAAATTGTTGCAATTGAAAACATGTTTAAAAAAGACCCAGTTAAACTAATTGAATATAATTTTAAAGATAGTTTACTAACGTCTCAAATTGTAGAAAAGTTACATCTATTAGATTTAGTTTACAAAAGATCAATTCTAACAGGAACGCCACTTGCAAAAGTAAAATCTCCAATCGCGACACTTGATATAATGTATCTAAAAGAACTCCATAAACGTGGATTTGTTGCAAACACAAACTGGAATTTTCAAAAATCAAGTCCAATTGAAGGAGCATTTGTAGTAGAACCAACACAAGGCTTCTATGAAGACGTAATGGTTCTCGACTTTAAATCTCTATATCCTTCAGTTATGATGACATTTAACATAGACCCATTTACGCAAAACAAAGGGACACATATACAAGCTCCAAACGGTGCAACATTCTCAAACGAACCAGGAATACTACCTAAAATCATATTAGAACTATACAAAGAAAGAGATATAGCAAAACAAGAAGGTGATAAAAACAAATCTCAGGCTCTTAAAATTACAATGAATTCATTCTATGGTGCAATGGCATCACCAAAATCCAGATACCACAACACTGAACTAGGAGAATCCATAACAGCATTTGCAAGACACATCACAAAAACTGCAATAATTGAAACTGAAAAACTTGGACATAAAGTAGTTTACGGAGATACTGATTCCATCTTTGTAAAACTAAAAGACTTATCTCCAAAGGAAAAACTTGACGTAAAAGTTTCCGCTGGAAAAGTATTAGAAAATCACTTAAACAAATACTTTCAAAATTGGGTAACAAAAGAATTCAAACAAAAAAATTATTTACAAATAGAATTTGAAAAATTATACTCTAAATTTTTTATAGCAACTAAAAAAAGATATGTTGGATACGATGAATTCACAAAGAAAACACAATTCGTAGGAATGCAAGCAATAAGAGGAGATTGGACAATGATGGCAAAAGAATTTCAAGTGAAATTAATTGAATTAATATTTAATAATAAAGAACACAAAGAAATTGAACAATTTTTATTAGATGAAATTAAACAAATTAAAGCTGGAAAATTTGATGACAAATTAGTTTATACTAAAAAAATTGCAAAACCATTATCTGAATATACAAAGATAACACCACCACACGTAAAAGCTGCAAAAGAAGTAGTAGGATTTTCAGGAAGAGTTGTAAAATACGTATTAACAAAACAAGGTCCAAAACACATATCATTATTTGACAAAAATAGAGATGAATTAGACTACGAACACTACATTGAAAAACAACTAAAAGGAGTATCTGTTGAGATATTAGATTGTATAGGAATCAGCTTCGACGAAATTGTATTTAAGAAAAAACAAACATCATTGTCTGCTTTTTTCTAAATTATAGTGTTAAATTTTTAAAATCATCAAAATCATTTTGTCTGAAATCAGAAGAATAAAATGTTTCAATAATTCTTTTAAGAGAATCATAATCTGTACGTAATGCTTTATTTGAGATTTCAAATAAAGCTTTAATCATATTTGGAATCGCTGACGTTTCCATAGTTATATTTTTATCTTTATTTGTAAAATCAGAAAAATAAAACTGGTTATTTCTTTTGTTAAATGAAGTTTCCATCCCCGCATATGAAGTAAAATGTTTTTTATATGGTGTATTTGCAAATTTAAATCCTGTAGCTAATATATCATATGAATCAAAATGAAGTTTATCTTCTAATGATTCAAAAGACTCACTAATTGAAATATTTTCTTGTTCAGCCCAAACTAATAACATAGATAAAACTAATATTTCTGAACTTTGGTTCAAATAAAATATTTTTTTATTATCTAAAATTATTAAATCAGCATTTGTCGTTGCAGCTAAAGTAATTTTTTTTTTTGAATCATTAAATGTGACTTTATCTATTAAATTGTCATACATATTATTACTTATTAGTTAAAACTTTATATCTCTTTCTATAAAATGTATTTTTGTATCAAATTAAAATTTAATTTTAAAATTTCTTCTAAATGAAAAAAATAAAAACATACTTTTTCTAAGAAAAAGATTAAACAATCTAATCTTTCTGATGTTCCTTTCTCATAAACTCCATCAATCCATGATGACTTGAGCTATCCATAGTAGTAGATTTCATAGTTTTAAGTTCTTCCGCTAACTCTGTGTAGTCCTCAGGCGCAATCTTAGTAAACAAAGCAATAATAATATCATTATCAAAAATCCCACAATCCATACACCGATTAGCAAACCGCTCAATCTCAACTTTCTCATCAAAACCAGTCCTTACTATAAAACGCACAAGAAAATCTATTGTAATCCTCGACAAGTAACCTCCTGCCACCTCATATGCTTGCTTCTTAGTCTCATAATCTTCTTTATCAATATCAAATATTTCTAATAAATAAGAAATAAAATCATTTAAAACAATTAAAAATTCATTATGTAATCTATAATCTAAATATTTATCTGAATCAAGACCTAAAAAATCTTTAAAAGATGTAAATTTAATCATCTTTTTCTCAATAATCTTACCACAATAAATATCTTTTTTAACAGAATACTTTCCACGATTTTTAGCACCTGAACCATCACCCAATTTCTTAGGTTTTCGTTTCAAAGTACGACCATCACGCACGTAAATAGTCTCACGTAAATACAAATAACCACGGATTTCAGGCTTTTTAGTATTTTTTTTCTCCCATAACATAACATTATAATAAATTTGGAGTATATAAACCTTACCCCCCTGCAAACAAAGTGAACTATAATTAAACAAATTACTTATTAAACTGCAAAATAAAAGGCTCAATCGTAGTTCTTAGATTCTCTACAGCAATCATATACTTATACTCATTAATCATATCAAAACTAATCCATTTAAATTCAACATGTTCATTTGATAACTTAATTTCTTCATTTATAATATCATAATCATCACAATAATTTAAAATAAAAATAATTGTACCTTTATTATCAAAAGTAGTCCTAACATAATAATCAATAGTAGAAAAATTATTTAACTTAATATTAACTTCTTCTTTGCACTCGCGCCTTAAAGCCTCTTTTGAGTCATCTGTGTACTTATAACATCCACCAGGGAAATCCCACAATCCTGCACTATCAGGCTTGTAATCAGAACGTTTTATAATTAATATTTTATTTGTATTCTTATCATAAACAACACACTTTTGAACTAAAATAACATTTTGTAAAACCATATAAATAGTATAACTATCACATTTAAAAATATATGTAAAATTAAATTAAATAAAAACATAAAACGTAACTTTGTGAAATTCTTCGATTTCACAACGGCTTATAGATTCTACAAAGTAAATTTATTGATAGCAGAAACATAAACAAAGCCATTTTTCGCTTCAATTAAAATTTCTCGTTCAGATTTTTTCAAGAATGTATGATTTTTGTATGTCGAGTATAGTATACATATCTCGACATACTAAAATTATGTATTATTGGAATAATGTGGACAATTACGAAAGTAATCTAAAAATATAAAAACTAAAAAAGATGAAGCTTTAAGCAACATCTAAAACTTTCTTTAAAACTAGGGATGCGATAATTGAAAAAGTAAAATAAGAACCTAACCAACCAAATGTCGTAAACCCTAAATTTAGAAATTCTCCAAATCCAGAATAATACTCTTTAATAAAAAAGAATAAAAATAACATTGGAATCATAGTAATAATCATAATCTTAGGATTCATTGCATGTTTCATATTTTCCATGTTCTTTTTCATAATTTCACTTTGTAAAGCTTGAGCTTTCTTAGGATCTTTCTTCATCATTTCACGAACTTTCTTTTGTAACTTTTTCATCTCTACACGTAAAGCTTTAATTTTAACTTGATCTGATAAAAACTTATTAACTAAAGTTGTAAACAAAGCTCCAACTAAAGCAATTAAAGCAATATCAATTGCAGGACTAGAAGTAAAAGGAGCACTCATACCTAACAAAGTAGGGACTGTTTCATTTACAGCATCAATTACTGTTTGATTTAATGTATCATTCATAGTATATACTATTTAATTACATTTATAAAATTTCGCAACCTTTTAATAATATGAGATACTCAAGACAAGACGCCTTAAACCAACTACCAAATAATTTTTCAAGTACAATTCATAACAAACAACTAATAATAGTGGGATGTGGAGGCATAGGAAGCCCGCTGGCAGAACTGCTAGTTCGAGGTGGATTCCAAACTCTAACATTACTAGATACAGATCTAGTAGATGAAACAAACTTGCAAAGACAAACCTTCACAGAACAAGACATCGCAACACAAAAAACAACAGCACTAAAAAAGAGACTAGAACAAATAGATACAAAGTCAAACATTAAAATAATAAATAATATACTTACAAAAACAAATATTGACAAAGTCTGTAAAAACTCAGACCTAATATTAGATTGTACAGATAACTTTGAAACAAGAATATTAATCAACAACTATTGTGAGAAAAATAACAAAGATTGGATATATTCAGGAGCAGTTAAAACACAAATAATAAGTTGTTTATTCTTAGGGAATACAAAACTATTCAAAAAAGTATTTCCAAAACCAATTATAGACGAATCATGTTGTGAGGTGGGAGTCTTAGCATCAACAACATTTGCAAGTGCATCTTTAACATATAACCAAGTTTTAAAATATTTTATAGGAAATAAAGAACAAGTTTTAATCAAACAAGATTTATGGACAAATCAATTATTTACAATAAAAATTAAATAAATAATAAACTATTTCTATAAATTAAACTAATTTTCACTCAACATACAAAATAAATATTATTATATAATTTATTAAAATAAAATATACATTGTATATTTAATGACTCTGGATACCAAAGGTCAGTAAATACGAAATAAGTTAAAAGAAAAGAATATAATTAAATACATTGTATTTAATAAATGTGATTTGTAAAATGTTTACAAAAATAAATTATAAACAATAATTAAATTTATAATTTATGAAAAATTAAAATAAAATATGAAAACTGGAGCAGCTGCAATTATAATAAAAAATAAAAAAATCTTATTAACATTAAGATCTATTAATTGTTCATCATATCCAAAACATTGGACAATGCCTGGGGGTCGAGCAGAATTAAATGAAACTCCAATAGAAAATGTAATAAGAGAAATACTTGAAGAAGTAAATTTAAATTTTAAACCAACTTCAATATATAAAATATTTAAATGGAAAGATTATGAATTATATAGATTTTTAGGAACATGGAATGGAGATATAAAGTTACAAGAATCAGAAGCAACACAATACAAATTCTACACCTATGAAGAAACATCACAATTAGAACTAGCATTTGATTACAAAAACATATTAGAATCATTATACAAAGATAATTTAATTAAATAGTTAAATAATCAATACTTAATTAATTAATTAATAACTATCTATAATCAATAAATTATTTAAACAAACAAATTATATAACTAATATGGATAGCAAAAACAACCCAATTCTAATATCAGAACAATATTTCAAATTATCAAATAATAGAGAATTAGATAAAGTGTCAAACTTAATTCTTAAAGATGCAATATATAGTTCAGACAACACAGGACTATATTATGGAAGAAATGATATAATGAAAATGATGACATCTTTCTTTAATAACTTTAAAACATTAAACTGGAAAATAAATGATATAAAACAATTAACAGAGTATGTAGTTGAAATTGACTTTACATTAACAGGAGAAGATAACAACTCTAATACAATTAGAAAACAAGGAACTGAAAGAATTGTAGTTGTTGATAACTTAATTAAACATATTGAAGTTAGAAACAAGTAATTTAACTATATATAACAAATTAATCAAAATATTTAATCAAACTGGTAAAAAAAGACATTATTTTAATATTAGACAGTGGTGCAATGATGGGAACATTCACAGCAGGAGCACTAAAAATAATAAACCAAAAATATAGAAATAGAATCCATAGTATATATGGAACTTCAACAGGTGCATCTGTAGGTACATATTTTAAATCAAATCAATTAGATATCCCATATATATTTTTCACAAAGTATTTAACTAAAAAAGATTTTATAAGAAATAACTTATTTCAATATATATTTAAAATATTTTTTCTTAAAAATTCAAAAATTAAAGATTTCGTAAATCTAGACTATGTTGTAGATGTTGCAAAAAATACTGAATGTAGTATTAACTTAAAAAACTTCAAAGAATCAAAAATTAAGTTCTACACTAAAGTAATTAATATAGACGCAACACAAACAGAATACTTAGATACATACACAAACTTATTCGATAAATTAAAAGCAACATCGCAAGGTGGACCATTCACATCAAAACCAGTACAAATAAACAACAATCAATACATAGATGGTGGAACAATACCTTCAACAATTGATTTAGAACTAATAAAGAATAATCAAGATAAAATAATTATATATATTAATCCAACACAAACATCAAAGTTATCTAAAGTTATATTATATCCTTTGCATTGGATAGCAGCACTAGCTTTA
>JABSQY010000085.1 GCA_013215525.1 Nanoarchaeales archaeon
CTTCAATAGAATTTTGATTTTCATCATATCTAGAAAATTTACAATAACTTAAAATATCTAATAAAGTATACATGATTTTCTGAGAATGTACATTATGTCTTTTTTTTGGGATTAAAGATAAAATTATTTTATACGCATCAAAAAAATTTGAAAACTCATTAATAAATTTAACTCTATTATCTTTAAGATCAAAATCAAAATCACTATCTTCACCATTAACTCCTTTATTTGAATTATAAACATTATAATTTGACCTATAAGTATTTTCAGGACTATGACGAGTTATTAATTGTAAATCTAAATTCACTAAATTTAATTCAGTAATTATATTTTCTCTTTCAAGAACAATTTCATTATTAAAATTAGAAATAATCTTTTTAACATCTTCATTAACTTGTGAAAGAATTTTTAAGATTTTAGTATTTTCTTCAATTTGAACATAACTCTTAAAACCATTAGAAGATTTAAGAAAATTCAATTCTTCTTGTTCAGTAACTGATTTCAATTTATCTCTCAACTGATTAAAAGCATTTAATTCACTAGTCTCTAAAAGTTTTTTAAGAATTAATATTTTTCTTTTAATTAAATCCTCCAATTCAATATGTGAAAAGTTTAATTCTTCTAAAACAGTATGCATTATACAAATTTAATTGAAAATTACTTTATAAATAATTGTTACTAAAAATTAAAACGTAAAGGTAGAAAATTACGCGAAGCCAAATTTACCTAGTTTCTAGCTCTATTTTCAGATTTGTGCTATGGTGCTTATTTTTTATGGGCAATCGACTAAGGTCTACGCTTGCGTGCCCATAAAAAGTGAGTGTGATAGTGCTAATGTGGAAACTTCACACAGTGAGGAGAAAAAATAATAAAGAAAAAAATATATTATTTATGAAACCCTAAATCAGCAGGATTCAAATCACCTGAAATAAATTCTAACTTCCCACCATTACTTTCAAATTCTTTTCGAAGTGGCATAATTTTTTTAATTAAATCAATAGTATGTATCGGTAAATCTTTTTTATAAATTCCATTAGACCAATAATCAAGTACGAGTTTACTATCTCCAAAAATTAATTTCACATCATTTTTCATTGCAATATTTAAAGCAAAAAATAAACCAGACAACTCTCCAAAATTATTAGTAAAAGCTTTTCCTAAAAAATAAGTATCAAATTTTGTAATTTTTTCTGATTTTAAAACTTGATGTAATAAACTCTTCTCACTCTCATCTGTAACCTTAACTTCAACACCATCACCACGACCAGTTCCAGCATCAAAATAAATTCCCTCTTCAAGTTCAAAATTTATACCTAAAATATTTTTTTTCTTAACTTTAGACTTATCATAAATTGCTCCACTATCAATCCACAAATTCGCTTCTATTAAAGTTTTAAATTTTTTATAACGTGCAGCAGTTCCAGAAACCTTTTTAGAACATTCATCCCAATTATTAAAAATTCCTGAATCATCGTCAAGAACATATGCATAGTAAAATTTTTTCTTTGCAGCCATTTGTATTAAAAGTATGAATCTAAATTCATTTTAAATATTAAACAAAAATAATATAATAAAACTTTAATATTATAAAAATATTAAAATATTAAATGTCAATCTAATTATATTCTATAAAATTAGATTAAATATATTTATTTTTACTTTCAGTTAAAATAAATGGTTTCCATAAAAAAATTTTAACAACCTAAATTATTATCAGCAGCGCACGTTGTTGAACTTTTATTTGAAAAATCAAAAGCATTGACATCAATAACTCCAGGTTCCTCCCCAACAGCAATATAATCTAAAACTTCAGTATTATTCCACTCTTCTGGATAATTCCAACTATTCCAATCATAACGCCACTCATTCCAACCAATACCTAATTCCTTAACAAAAATTCCATTCTCTGCAAGTAATCTCCCAACATTTCTCCCAGCCATACAACTAGAAGAATAACAATAAATAAGAGTTTGTTTCCCATTATTCTCAAGTTCAGCAAATGCTGCAACAACACGTTCTTCATCTGTCACAGTTGTATAATTCAATCTCAATTTTTCATTAATAGTTAACTGAATTGGAATATTAATTGCACTAACAATATGTTCTTTTTCATAAGCATCAATTAAACGTACATCAACTAGATTATATAAATAACTATCTCCTTTCATCAAATCATTACGCAAATGATGTGGCGAGATAAGTGTCGCAGTCTCAGAAGTATAATATTGTTTAATTAAATTATCTTTACTTTCTAATTCATTAATATGAAAATTAATCATAAGTTTTGCAGAAAGTAATCCAAAAAAAGCACCAAAAATAGATGCCCATATAAAAATTTTAAATGTATTTTTTATTTTCATAAATAATATAATAATTTAGATATATATAAATCTAATCTTTATATTAATAATAATTATTTATAATATAACTAAAAAATAATATTAAATAATAATTAAAAAAATTGAAATTACATAAATTGATAATTCATTTTAAAACTACCTAAATGATTTAAACTAACCTTTTTATTTGAATCATCTATTCTTATCATATTACATCCATTAGCAGATAAAATTATATGAACTAAATCATGAGCATCATTAGTCTTTTCATATGCTGTTTCATGAAATTCTGAATTTGGGGTGACTACTTTTAAATCATATGGAATACCTTGATAGTTAGTTACAAAAATAAATTTTCTATTAAATTCATCTTCAATACCTACAATTTTATCATTTGCATAAACATCATTGTTCATACTTAATGCTAATTTTTTATTAGGTATATGAATCATCCAATCAACAGGCATAATAGTTTTTGTCATAGTATCTTGTGAAGTTACAGCATCTTCTGTAATTGAATCAGATGTTACAGTAAAAATAACTTCTCCATATTTTGAACTTCCATCATCTAATCCTCTATACCCTTTATAAACACCAATACTACTATCTAATATACTAGTTTTACTACCAAACACACCCTTAAACATAATATAATTAAATAATCTAAGTTTATAACACTATCTATATAGTATAATAAAATATATATTTAAAATTATTTTAAAGTGCTATATCTTCTCTCAGATAAACCATCAAAATGACTATTATTTATTCTTATAAATTCACTATCCAAAATTGTATAAACTTTTGATCGATCAGATACTCTAAATAAGTCAAGATATTTATCTCTTGCAGTTTGACCTTTTTGATTTAAACATTTATTAAATACAGCAACTTCTCCACGGTTTGGTTTTTTTGCAACTTCTAAACCTAACTCACCATCTCCAAAAAGATGAAATCTACCTCCATCTGAATAAATTTTTGAAAATTTTTGAAAATTATATCTATTAATACCGTTAATAGGAAGTAAAAGAAAAGACCTATCACCTTTATTTATTCCTGTTTTAGCAACTGGTTTATGAGTGAAACTATGTACATATGCAGTTCTATTTTTAATATTAACATTTCCCCAAACATAATCATTTAAAAAATCAAAACCTGATTCTTTTAAATTTTCAAAATCAGCAAGTGCACTCTCAAGCATAAAATGTGGCCTATGTATTTTTAATTGTTGTTGAAAACTTGTTTTTGAATAAGAATTTAAAATTTTAATATCTGTATTCTCAATTGACATTGTACTATCCATCATTGTAGTATCTAAAGTATTTATAATAACTTTTAAATATGGGTTCTCATCTTTAAAGTGCTTTGCAGCTTCAACTAATTGAAAATCTTCAAAACTCATTGGAACTTCTTTTCCAGTTTCATAATCTTTATGCTTTATTGCTCTAGTGTGTGCTTGTTTTACTTCTTCAGAAATATGTCTATCTGGTAAAACTTTAAATTTACTTCTTAAACGATTAATTCTTCTAATTGCAGTTTTTGATAATTTAACTTTTGGCAAATCATCAGAATTATGAGTATTATTTTTATATATTATAAAATTTATTTCATTCAATATACTCTCAGGTAAATAAAAATATTCAATATTATCAAAATCTCTTGTAGAAAAATCATTATTACCATATCCAATGAGTGAACAAGCTGTGTGGGGAATTATGTCAATAATTATGTTAACTATAGCAATTATTCCAGCATATATACTATTTGGAATTGGAAAATTAATAAAAATTATAAAAATAAAATATTTGAAATAAGAGAAAATAAAACAATAGATATACAATATATATACTAAAATAAAACAAGATAATACAAAATAATATAAAATAGATAAAATTAATATAGTTATACTATGAAAATACCATTTAAAATCCATGCCAAATATAAACCAAGCCCAGCACAAAAAATAGCTATTGAAAGTTTAGAAAAAAAATATAAAACATCTAAAATTCAAACTCTTTTAGGAATTACTGGTTCAGGGAAAACATTTGTATTTGCAAATTTTATTGAAAAAATACAAAAATCAACTCTTGTTTTAGCACACAACAAAATCCTTGCCGCGCAATTATATCAAGAACTAACTGAACTATTTCCTGATAATAGAGTTGAATACTTTATTTCTTATTATGATTATTATCAACCAGAATCATACATTGCAACAACCGACACATACATCGAAAAAACTGCAACTATTAATAAAGAAATTGAACGTCTTCGATTAAAAACAATTGCAAGTCTTATGACACGTGATGATGTAATTGTTGTTGCATCAATTTCTTGTATTTATGGTTCTGGAAATCCTGAAGATTTTAAAAAATTAGGATTTGAATTAAAAGTAGACCAAGAAATTACACGTAGCGCAATTACAACTCAATTTGTAAAGATGTTATATGAAAGAAATAATATGGATTTACAGTCTGGACGTTTTAGAGTTCGTGGTGATACAATTGATATTGTACCTGGATATGAAAAAAATATTGTACGAATTGAAATGTTTGGAGATGAGATTGAAAAAATTTCAATTATTGATAAAGATACAATGGAAAAAATAGAAAATATAACTAAGATTAAACTATTTCCAGCAAAACAATTTGTAGTTGATGAAGATAAAATTAAATCAACAATTCCATTAATTAGAGCAGAACTTGACGAGCGGCTGCCAGAACTTCCATTACTTGAATCCGAACGTCTTAAAAAGAAAGTAAACTATGATATTGAAATGATTGAGGAAGTTGGATATTGTAATGGTATTGAAAATTATTCTCGATTATTTGACGGGCGAGAGCCTGAATCACCACCACATGTACTACTTGATCACTTCCCTAAAGACTTTACTTTAATTATTGATGAATCGCACCAAACACTGCCGCAATCACGAGCAATGTACAAAGGAGATAGAGCAAGAAAAGATAGTTTAATTCAATATGGATTTAGACTTCCTTGCGCTTATGATAATCGTCCTTTAAAGTTTGAAGAGTTTGAGAAATACTTTAAACATACTTTATTTGTATCAGCTACACCAGGACCTTATGAAGAAGAACATTCAGATAATATTGCAGAATTAATTGTAAGACCAACTGGATTACTTGACCCAAACATTGAAGTAAAACCAATTGATGGACAAGTAAAAGATTTAATTAAAAACATAAATGATACAACATCAAAAGGAGAGCGAACATTAGTTACAACTCTAACTAAAAGGATGGCAGAAGATTTAACAGATTATTTAGCAAAAGAAAAAATCAAAGTTAGATATATGCACTCAGACATTGACAGTTTAGACAGAATTGAATTAATAAGAAGTTTACGTGCTGGAGAGTTTGATGTATTAGTAGGAATTAATCTATTAAGAGAAGGTTTAGATATTCCAGAAGTATCTCTTGTGACAATTCTAGATGCAGACAAAGAAGGTTTTTTACGTGATGAAAGAAGTTTAATTCAAACAATCGGACGTGCCGCAAGAAACGAAAATGGAAGAGTTATAATGTATGCTGACAAAATGACACGTTCAATGAAGAATGCAATAGAGAAAACAGAATATAGACGTGGTCAACAAATAATTTATAATAAAAAATACAACATAACTCCAACAACAATTATTAAGAAAGTAGCAGAGAAAGAAAGAGAAGTAAAAGGAATTAAACATTTAGGAAAAGATAACATTCACAAAGAAATGGCAAGAATGGAAAAAGAAATGAAGGTAGCTGCAAACGATTTAGACTTTGAAAAAGCAATTAACATGCGTGACAGTTTGGAAGCTTTAAAGAACGAATGGCAGTGGCAAAGTGGTCGGTCTAAGGATAAAGGAGGTAAGAAATAAAATGGAATTAGATAATAAAATAATTATATATGAAAATAATGATGGAAAATCACAAATTTCAGTTAAAGTTGAAAATGAAACTGTTTGGCTATCTCAAAGTCAACTTGTATCATTATTTAAATCTAGTAAATCTAATATTTCTGAACATATTAAACATATTTTTGAAGAAGATGAATTAAGTTCTGAATCAGTTGTTCGGAAATTCCGAACAACTGCTTCAGATGGTAAAAAATATAATGTTGACCATTATAATTTAGATTTAATTATTTCTGTAGGATATAGAGTTAAATCACATATCGCGACACAGTTTAGAATTTGGGCAACTCAGAGATTAAAAGAATATCTAATTAAAGGTTTCACAATGAATGATGAACAATTAAAAGGTAATGGAGGTGGAAATTATTGGAAAGAATTACTTGATAGAATTAAAGATATTCGTTCAAGTGAAAAAGTTTTATACAGACAAGTTCTTGATTTGTATTCAACAAGTTCTGATTATAATTCTAAATCAAAAGAAACTATTAAATTTTTCAAAGTTGTTCAAAACAAATTACATTACGCAAGTCACGGCAACACAGCTTCCGAAGTAATAGTAAAAAGAGCAGACGCAGGCAAACCTTTTATGGGATTGTTAACATTTACAGGAACTGATATTACAAAAAAAGATGTAATTATTGCAAAGAATTATTTATCAGAAAAAGAATTAAAAATATTAAATAATATAGTGTCAGCATATTTTGATATGGCAGAAATTAAAGCAATGAATGAAGAGATTATGAATATGAGTGATTGGGTTATTCAATTAGATAAATTAATTGAATTATTCGATAAAGATATTTTAACTAATTCAGGATTAGTTTCTCATAAACAAGCAATGGAAAAAGTAGATGTTGAATATAAAAAATATCAAGCTAAAACATTGTCATCTGTTGAAGTTGCATATTTAGAAAATATTAAATATATTGAAAAGAAATTAAAAGGTAAAAAATAATAATATTCATAACATTCACAAAGAAATGGCAAGAATGGAAAAAGAGATGAAGCTTTGTGAATATCTTTGATTCTTCATGAATAATTTTCATTAAGGATTAGAAATCTTTCATTTCTTTATCACAACGGCTTAGAACTTTATATTTTTCTTTCAAAAATATCAAGGCTTAAGAATTTTTAATTCTTTGAAAACATTGTTTTTCTTGAGTTGCGGCAAACGATTTAGACTTTGAAAAAGCAATTAACATGCGTGAC
>JABSQY010000086.1 GCA_013215525.1 Nanoarchaeales archaeon
CTATTAAGTTAACTAATTCTAAATTAAATTTTAAATCCACTAAAGTTAAATTATTTGATATGCTTGATTGTGCAGTGAAAGCTCGCATGGTGTCTGATGTGCCTGTTGCAACTTTTTTATCCGGAGGTATTGATTCTTCAATTATTACTTATTTTGCTAAAAAATATGATAAAAATTTAAATACTTTTTCAGTTGGTTTTGATACAACAAATGAATTATCTCATGCAAAAATTGTGGCTGATCATTTAGGAACAAATCATTATGAGTTTATTATTAATAAGGATAATGTTTTAGATTATTTGGAGGAGATGGTTTATCATATGGATGAACCTATTGGTGCTGATCCTGGGTTTTTACCAATTTTTGTTTTATCTAAAGAAACTAAAAAGTTTAATACTGTTGTTTTAACTGGCGATGGAGCTGATGAAATTTTTACAGGATATGATAGATATAAGTTATTACATTATGGGAATTTTTTAAAACATTTCACATTTTCTAAATCTTCAAATCAAATTTTAAATAGATTAAATATGATGAAAGGGAAATCTATTATGGAGAGTTTTTTTGAGATTACAAGAGTATTTGAAAAAGATGAAATTTTAAAATTAGGGTTTAAAGATTTAAAACCTGATTTTAATAAATATGAAAGATTGAAAACTAATAATCTAAATAAAATTCAGTTGTTTGATATTGATAATTTATTGTTAAAGGACTTTTTTATGAAATCTGATAAAATGAGTTCTGCTTTTGGTCTTGAACAGAGAACTCCATTTATGGATAAAAAAATTGTTGAGTTTGGTTTATCGATTCCAATTATTCATAGGCTGAGAGGATGGAATGAAAAACATATTTTAAAATCTGTTGCTAGGGATATTTTACCTGAGTCTATTTGTAAAAGGAGAAAACATGGTTTTAATGTTCCAATTGATTATTGGTTTGAGAATACACTTGGAGTTCGTTTAAAGGAGTTATTGGATAATAGTTCTCATAATTTGTATAATAGTAATTATGTTTATGAATTATTAGATTCTTTAAAATCTGATTCTTCTTCTTTTAAATCTAGGAATGTGGTTGCTCAAAAACTGTGGACTGTGCTTGTGTTTGAGATGTGGTACGTTAGGTTTATGTGATATTTATACCTTAAACTTAAATAGTATCTTATATTTATTTATTTATGAAGTATTATTTTTTAAATTATTTAGATTTAGGAAAAGCAGATGTTAAAATTGTTATTAATTCTGAAAAAGAAGTAGTTATGAAAAAATTATCAAAATCTCATTTTCCAGTTGAGTCTTGGACTTATAAAAATATTTATGTTAATGGTGTTAAAAAATCTATTAGTGAAATTTGGAATATTGATATTTGTGACGGTTCTATTAAAGTTGGAAATAAATTTTTTAAAATTAGAGATTATGTTTTAATTAATGAGACAGCAATTGTTAAAGATATTAATAAAACTCGAAATAATTGGGAAAACTGGTGGACTAAGATTCGTAAAAAAAGTGATGTTGATTTGTATGATAAATTATGGGTTGAGTCTGAACGAAAATTAGATGCTGAACCTTTATTTGTTGAGTCTGATTTTAAAAATAAAGTTGTGATGGATGCTGGTTGTGGGGTTGGGCGTTATGAACCTTTATTTTCTAAATTTGGAGCTAAAAATATTATTGCTGTAGATTTAGGAAAACAAGTTTTCAAAGTTTATTCTCAGGAGATGCCTAAGGAAAACATTCATCCAGTTCAATCTGATTTGATGAGCCTACCTTTTAAGAAAGAAATTTTTGATACTGTTGCATCACATGGAGTTTTACATCATACTCCTAATCCGTATAAAACTTTTAAAAATATTTCAAATTATTTAAAAATTGGTGGAGTTCAAGCTATTTATGTTTATCATAAAGAGTGGTGGCATTTTTCAGCTCACAGTAAAAGTTATTTTGTAGATTTTGCATACTCTACTGCAATTTTAATTTGGCAATCTATTAGAAAAATTACTTCTCGTATGCCACATTGGTTTATTATTGGTTTTTGTTATTTACTTGCTTGCAAGGGGACAGTTGATCAAAGTTTGAAAAATTCAAATAGTAATTTTTTACAAATTTTAGGAAAAATTTCTTTTTCTATTCCTCCAATTTGTTTTATTGGAGTTAATTTTCATGAGAGAGTTGTTAGAAATTATGATCATTATTCAGCTACTTTTAATTATTTTCAAACTATTGACGAGGTTACTGAGTGGTTTAGGCTTGCTGGGTTTAGTGATTTGAGTGTCGCTTCTATTCCTGTTAGTATTCGTGGAACTAAATATTCTAAAATTCAAGAACCTATAAAAATTAGTCTATATAAATACATTTCACATTTTGAGTTTCGTGAGTTGTGGGAGAGAATGTATAAAAAATAATATTTTATTATTTGTTATTTTAAAATTTAAACCTAATATTTATATACTTTAATATAAATTTATTTATCATGGAAACTGCAATTAAATCTTACTTAGAGGAAAACATAGAGACTAAAAAACAAATTTTAGAGAATAATGTTGACGATATTTCTAATATTGTTAAGAAAGTGATTGATTGTTTAAAGAGTGGAAATAAAATTTTAATTTGTGGGAATGGTGGTAGTGCTGCTGATTCACAACATTTTGCTGCTGAATTAATTGGACGGTATAAATTAGAGAGAGTATCTTTACCTGCTATTGCTTTAACTACTGATACTTCAATTATTACAGCAATTGGGAATGATTATGGGTATGATAAAATTTTTTCTAAACAAGTTGAAGGTTTAGGGCAAAAAGGAGATATTTTAATTGGTATTTCAACTTCAGGAAATTCTCAAAATATTTTGGAAGCTTATAATGTTGCAAAATCAAGAGGAGTTACTTGCATTGGATTACTTGGACGTGATGGTGGAGAAATGGCTGAACTTGGAGATTTGAACTTTATTGTTCCTTCAAATAATACTCCTAGAATTCAAGAAGCACATATTTTAGTTATTCATACTATTTGTGAGATTATGGAAAATACTATGTTTGGTAGTGATTAGTTATTTGATTATTAAAAAATTTAAAAATGGATGAATTAGAAAATAAAATTAAAAATTTGAAAGTTTTAGTTATTGGAGATATTATTTTAGATAAATATTATTTTACGGATGTTTCGCGAATTTCACCTGAGGCGCCAGTTCCTATTGCTAAATTTAAGTATGAAAAAAATGTTCTTGGTGGAGCTGGGAATGTTGCATTAAATTTGAAAAGTTTAGGTGTTGATACTGTATATTCTATTGGAATTATTGGAGTTGATAATTCTGGAAAGCAAATTCAAAATATGTTTAAGGATGTTAGTATTAATTTTATTCCAATTTTGAGTACTGTTGATACTATTACTAAAACTAGAATTATTTCGGATAATAAACAATTATTACGATTGGATTTTGAAGAGTTAAATAATAATAATGCTAAATTGACTAAACAAATTATTTCTGAAATTTCTCAGATTAAAAATGAGTTAGATATTATTATTGTGTCTGATTATGTTAAGGGATGTATTAATTTAGAAATATTAGATTATTTGAGGAGTACTGGTAAATTTTTAGTTGCTGATACTAAATCTATTGATATTTTAAATTTTTCAGATTTTAATTTAATTACTCCTAATTTTGATGAAACTTGTAAAATTGCAAAGTCATTAGGATATACTTGTGAGTTGGAAAATTCAGATTCTTGTATTGAGGAAGTTGGAAAATTTATTCGTGAGAAGATTAATTGTTCTTTATTATTAACTCGTTCTGCTAATGGAGTTAGTTTAATTGATTCAGATGTTAATCATTGTGGTATTGAGAAAACTAGTGTTTTTGATGTGACTGGGGCTGGAGATACTTGCGCTTCAATTTTTTCTTGTTTGTATTTTTTAAAGTATGATAAGAAGTCTGCGTTAGAATTAATGAATGCTGCTGGAAAGCTAACTATTTCAAATATTGGAAATTATGCTCCTAGTTTTTCACAGATTAAAAAGGAATTTTTAAAGGAAGAGCTTGATTATGTTTTAACTAAGGAATTGGCTATTAAGAAATTAGATGAACTAAGGAGAGAAGGTAAAAAAATTGTATTTACTAATGGTTGTTTTGATATATTACATAAAGGGCATATTAGTTATTTGTCTGATGCTAAGGCTTGTGGAGATGTTCTTGTTGTTGGTTTGAATTCTGATGCTTCTGTTAGGAGATTAAAGGGTGAGAGTCGACCTATTATTGATGAGAATTCTCGGAGTTTTGTTTTGAGTAATTTGAAGGCTGTTGATTATGTTGTAATTTTTGATGAACAAACTCCTTGCGAGATTATTGGTGCTTTAAAACCTGACATTCATGTTAAGGGTGGAGATTATAAAAAAGAAGATATGCCTGAGACTAAGGTTGTTGAGAGTTATGGTGGGGAAGTTAGAATTTTAAAATTCATTGACAATAGTTCTACTTCTAAAATTATTGAGAAGATTCAAAAATATGGTTAAAGCGATTTTTTTAGATAGGGATGGAGTTATTAATTTTGATAATGAGGGATACATCTCTGATTTTTCAAAATTTCATTTTATTGATGATGTTTTTGATATTTTGAAAAAATTTCAAGATTTGGGTTATTTATTATTTATTGTTACAAATCAGTCTGGAATTGGTAGAGGATTTTATTCAGAATCTGATTTTTTAAAGTTAAATGATTTGATGATTAAGGAATTTTATGAAAATTCAATTAATATTTCTAAAGTTTATTATTGTCCTCATTCTCCGGAAGATGGTTGCGAGTGTAGGAAACCTAAAAATAAGTTATTACTTGAATGTCAAGAAAGTTTTAAAATAGATTTTAGTTTAAGTTATTTTATTGGGGACAAGCAGTCTGATTTGGATTGTGCTAGTTCAGTTGATATGAAATCTTTTTTGGTTAAAAAAGATTGTGCTGGTGAATTGTCGAGAGTATTTGATGAAATAAAATAATAAAATGGTTAGTGTAAATATTTTAAGAATTATAGATAAGTATTTTGTAAAGTTTGGTTTATTTTGTATTTATCCTTTTAGAAAGAAATCTAATTGTTCTAATAAAAAAGTTTTAGTTGTAAGGCTATGGGGTCTTGGAGATTCTATTAATACTTTACCTTTAATTGATTCACTTTATAATAATGGTTTTGAAGTTGATATTTTAACAACTTCTAATGTTAAATTTATTTTTGAGAAACAAAAATTTATTAATAATCTTATTTTGTTTGACTTTTCAAAACCTTTTAGTTTTTTTTCTATGATTAAACTATTAAATAAAAATAATTATGAAATTATTATTGATACTGAACAATTTATGAATGTTTCAACTTTTATTATTTCTTTAGTAACATCTTCATTAAAAATTGGATTTGATTTACCTTTTAGAAAAAAGTTTTATAATTTATCTTATGATTATTCTGAAAAAAATCATTTAGTTGAAAATTTTTCTAAATTATTAACTAATTTTAATTTAAATAAAATTCCATCAAAACTTTTACCTATTGTTTATTCGAAGAGTTCTATTTTAAATATTGATAAGTTATTATTAAAATGTGGAAATAAAAAATTAGTTGGAATTCATTTGGGAACTGCTGGAACTGCACTTGGTAGACGGTGGGATGAAAATAAATTTGTTGATTTGATTAATAAGTTAGATGATGTTTGTATTATTTTAACTGGGAGTAAATTTGAGGAAAAAATTTTTAATAAAATTTCATCTAAAATTGAGAATAAAAATGTTATTAATTTAATTAATAAAACTAGTTTACGTGATTTTGCTTGTTTGCTTGGACGTTTAGATGTATTTGTGTCAAATGACACTGGAGCTATGCATATCTCTGCTGCGATGAGTTGTATGACTGTTGGATTGTTTGGTATGAACTCGCCTGTGAAGGTTGGTGCTTGGCCACTAAGTGAAAATATAAATATTTTTAAAAATCCAAATAATAATTCTATTATTAATAACAAATATTCTATCTATCCGAAAGATTATGATTCTACAATTGATTTGATTAGTGTTGATGAAGTATTTGATGCGGTGCGAGGTGTTTTGAAATGAAAAAAAAAATATTAGTGTTTAAAATTGGTGCGATTGGAGATATTTTGATGACTACTCCATTTTTACGTGAATTGCGTGGGTTTAATGAAAATTCACAAATTGATTTTCTTGTTGGAAAAAATTGTAGTTTTATTTTAAATAATAATTCAAATGTTAGTAATGTTATTTCTTATGATCAAGACATTTTTTTTAAAAAGAAGTTTTCATTAATTATGAAGCTTGCTAATAAAATTAAAACTGAAAGATATGATGAGATTTATATTTTAGATAAACATTGGTTTTTTAGTTTTTTTAGTTTTTTAACTAGAATTAAAAAAAGAGTTGGTTTTTTTAGAGATAATTTATCAAAATTATTTTTAACTAGTGGAAAAAAATATTTTGAGGTTAAACATGAAATTGATTATAATTTAAGTTTAATTAATATTTCAAATGTTAATAAAAAATTAGATTATACAGTTCTTGATGAGTCTAAAATTAAAAGTAATTTAAATTTATTTTCAGATTATATTGTTTTAATTAATGATGGTGGGGTTAATGGAGTTGAGAACTCTGGTATTCGTATGTTACCAGATAATAAATTTAAAGAATTAGTTGAAAAGTTATCTGAAAAAAATAAAATTTATTTAGTTGGTGGACCTAATTTGAAAAAATATTATAATAAATTTATTTCAAATTCTAATGTTGTGAATGTTGCTGGGTGTTCTATTGATGAGAGTTTTATTTATTTAAAATATGCTAAACGAGTTTATACTACTGATTGTGGTCCTATGCATATGGCTGCTTGTGTAAATAAAAATATTACTTGTTTTTTTGGACCAACTAATCCAAAAAGGAAGGCTCCTTTTGTGTCTGGGCTTGAAGTTGTTTGGGGCGATGAGGATATTTATGATGTGAGGTATGAGTTGTTTGGGGATGTGCCTGTTGGTGTTGATTTCTTTAGTGGGCTTATTGTTGGTGATTTGAAATGACTATAAAAAAGAAAAAAACCATTGTATGGTTTATGTCTATTTTAAAAAATGAACATACTGGAGTTATGAAATATAGTAAATTATTTATTGATAAATTAAAAGATGATTTTGAAATTAATGAAGTTTGGTTTAAAAATTTTAA
>JABSQY010000087.1 GCA_013215525.1 Nanoarchaeales archaeon
CATATTATTCCGGAATTTTCTTCTCCTAAAATTACATATGTTTCTAACCTTGCTCCAGTAGTATTTGATACAACTAAAACTTTTTCTCCTTCTTCTAAATTTACTTGGTCACATAATGCTTTATCAATTGTTATTGATCCAATATATTCTAAATTGGATTGTGTGACTGTAGCTTTATGGATTTTTGATGATAAATAAAACTTCACAAATAGTATATTCGAAATTCAGTTTATAAATTATTATATATTTATTTGGTTACACTTTTTTTATTTTTGGTAGATTTTTATTTTATGTTTCATATTTGAAATTATCAAATATAACTTTATTAAAAAATTTATTATATAAAATTTTTAAGCTTTTTTAAACTCAAAGAGTTTTAATAACTTTATAAAATAAAAATTTTTAATTTATGTTATGACATTTAAAAAAAATGATTTTGTATCTGTTGATTTCAACATTTACGCAAATGATAAGTTAGTTCAAACTACATCAGAGAAGTTAGGAAAAGCAAACGGTTTAAAGATTAATTCTTATGGTCCACAAACAATTGTTATTGGAAAAAATATGATTTTAGCTGCTTTAGATAATGCAATTATGAAAAAGGATAAAGGAACTTTAGAGTTATCTGCTAGTGATGCTTATGGAAATAAGAAGAAAGAGTTACTTAAAACTTTTCCAAGTTCTGCATTTGATGAACAAAAGTTAAAACCTGTTGTTGGTATGACTTATGATTTTAATGGTATGTATGGAGCAGTTCGTTCTATTATTTCAAATCGTGTAACTGTTGATTTTAATAATCCTCTTGCTGGTAAGAAAATTAGAATTGAGTATTCAAATGCGAAAGAAGTTTCAAAGATTGAAGATAAAATGTTTTTTGTTTTATCTAATGGTTTAAAAATTCCTGTAAGTTCTTTTGCTGTGTCCGCTTCTGGGAAGAAGGTTAATTTAAAAGTTCCAACTAAAATGGTTGCAATGAAAGATAAGCTTGCTGCTGCATTTTCAGAATTAATTTCTGATTTTTCAGATTATACTTTTAATGTTGAGTCTTTAACTTCTGTTAAATCAAAGAAATAGTTTCATAATTTCTTAAGCCGTTGTAAAAATACAAAAACAATGTTTTTGTTAAAATTTTCACAAAGTCTAAGAAATAATTTTATAATTATTTTAATTTTATATAAATATTTATAAATCTAATTTTTATATTTAATTTAATGAATAAAAATCTTGACTTTGTTTTAACTAAAATAAAAATTACTTTTAAGGAAAATAAAGAATATAAATTTAATTTATGGTCTGGAATTTTTACAAATATCTTTATTGTTTTAGTTTTAGTTTTATTTTGGAGTGTTTTTTCAAATTTAACAAGTGAAATTATTAAATGGGATTTTAATAACTTTATATTGTATTCAGTTTTAACTTTAGCTGGAACTAAAAGTTATTTTTTATTTTGTATTAGAAGATTAAATATGTTTTTAATTAGTGGGGAGTTAAATTTAGTTTTATCAAAACCTATAAATTCTATATTATATTTATTTTTACAAAAATTAACTGCTCAAGAATTGGTTATTTTTCCAATTTTAATTACTGTTTCAGGTATTTTAGTTTTAAATGGAGTTTATACAAATTATTTGTTTGCAATTTTTGTTTTTATTTTTGGTATGTTTTTTCATTCTTTAGTTATTTCAACTATTGAGTGTTTAGCTTTTTTTATGAAAAATAATTTATTTTTATATGAGTTTTATTCTGATTTAAAATATTCGCTAAGACATTTTACTCCAAAGATGTATGAAAATTTAAGTTTTGCTTTTTATTATTTTCCAACTTCATTTTCAGGTTACTTTGTTATTGAAATTTTAAAAGGTAGAACTGATTTAATTTTATCGATGAGTTTTAATTTATTTATTATTTCTTTTATTTTCATCTTAATTTTGATTTATTTGTTTAAATTTGGTTTAAAAAGATATGAAGCTTTTGGATAATTTATTTATTTATCTTTTATTTTATCTTATTTTTCATAATCTTTACATAAATTCACTATGGATTTGGAAAATGTGTGTAGGTTCGCTGTAACTATGTTTTTCATTTTTTAAATACAAATATTTAAAAAGGCCTTTCACCATTATGTACTATAAATACAAATTTACAACAAAATGGACAGTATTATTCAAAACGCAGTAGCAAGTGCACAAGTTGAAAAACCAGTGATGCATAACAAAGATGATGAAGAACTTTTAGCAGTTTTAAAGCAACACCAAGCAAGAATTAAAGTGATTGGAGTTGGAGGAGGAGGAAATAATACTCTTGAAAGAATTGATGAAATTGGAGTTGAAGGTGCAAAGACTATTGCTGTTAACACTGATGCCCAAGATTTAATTGATACTAAGGCTGATAAAAAGATTTTAATCGGTAAAGAATTAACAAGAGGATTAGGAGCTGGTGCTCAACCTAATGTTGGTCTTGAAGCTGCAAAGGAATCTGAAGCTGAGTTAAAGAAAGCTTTAGCTGATTCAGATATGATTTTTATTACTTCAGGAATGGGTGGTGGTACTGGAACTGGTGCTGCACCTTATATTGCTGAATTAGCTAAAAAGTCTGGAGCTTTAGTTGTTGGAGTTGTTACAATTCCTTTTGCTATGGAAGGAAGTCGTAGATACGAAAACGCTATGATTGGTCTTGAAAAAATGGAAAGACATGTTGATACTTTAATTGTAATTCCTAATGAGAAATTATTAGAAATTGCTCCTAATTTACCTTTACATACTGCTTTTAAATTAGCTGACGAAGTCTTAACAAATGCTGTTAAAGGTATTACTGAATTAGTTACAAAGTCTGGTTTAATTAACTTAGATTTTGCAGATATTAAAACTGTAATGACTGGTGCTGGTATGGCAATGATTGGTTTAGGTGAGTCTGACTCAGAGAACCGTTCAGAAGAGTCTGTTGAGAGAGCATTAAATAATCCTTTATTAGATGTTGATTTAAGTGGCGCTTCTGGTGCTTTAATTAATGTGACTGGTGGTCCAGATATGACTTTAGAAGATGCAAGAAAGATTGTATCTAAAGTATCTGAAACATTAGATGAAGATGCAAAAATTATTTGGGGAGCTCAAATTATGGATGATTTAAATAAAGTAATTAAAACTATGGTTGTAATTACTGGTGTTAAGTCTGAACAAATTAGAGGTCGAAAGAGAGTAGAAGATATGGATCAAAAGTTAGATGAAGATTTAGGTCTTGAATTTATTCGTTAATCCATTGATTAATGAATCCGTTGTGAAATTAAAATTTCACAAAGTATTCGTTAATCTTAGATAAATTTTTATTTATCTTATTTTTTAAAGTACAATATAGTTTAGAGTTTATTTCTTTGTAGTTACATTTATAATCTGATTTTAATTTTTTTATACTATGAGAAAAACCTTATGTTTAGTTTTAATGAACTTAACTCCTGATAAATTATTTTTTTCTTCTATGAATTGTACTGAGGGTCTAAAAATTGATGGAAAACTTATGGGATTTTCAACTGGAAAAACTAATAATCTTGGAGGGAAAAATTTAGTATATGGATTTGGTACTAATGGGTATGTTGAAGTTTTAGATTTAAATGATACCTCCATTGTGTCGTATGTTGGTATGTTTGATTCAGTTGATGATTTAATTAAAAATGGAACTACTTCTATTAAAAAATCATATCCTAGAAAAGATAGTAATTTTTTTTATAATGCATGGGTTTAATATTATACTTTCTAAATTCAATCATAGTTTATGTTTTATTACCTAGTTTTAAGCAATGCAAGAAATATGTACTCTTTAATTGATTTCTAAGCCTTTGTCGAATCCTCTCTTTGGTCGGTTTCGACAAAGCTTTATAAAGTAAAGTCTGTTAATTTTAGTATAATGGTTTCCAAAAGTATTTCAGATATGAAGAGAGTCTGGAAAGTTACGAAAAAACCTTCTAAAAAGGAGTATTTTTTAACTTTCAAAGTTGTGTTAATTGGGTTTGTAATTATCGGGATGATCGGATTTGTGATTGAGTTGTTATGGCAATTCTTATTAAAGGGGATTTTTAGTAGTTAAAAATGGATGAAGTAATTGAAAAAACTGCTGCAGTTGATGTAGCACCAGAACATGAATTTTATGTTGTGAGAGCAGCATTAGGTAAAGAGGATAAGTTTTTAGATTCCGTTTGGAAAATGCTAGAAAAAAAAGAGAATCATGGTATTTATGCCATTTTTAGACCAGAGACTGTGAAAGGATATGTTTTCGCAGAGGCTGAAAATTTAACTAAATTAGTTGATTCTTTAAGAGGAATTCCTAATTTTAAAGGGGCAATTAAAGAACCAATTCAATTTGATGAGATTTCAAAGTATTTTGATAAAGCTTCAGAACAAATTCATGTGAATGAAAGAGATATGGTTGAAGTGATTGCTGGTCCGTTTAAGGGAGATCGTGCAAGAGTTGTTAGAATTGTTCCTGGTAAGGATGAAGTTGTTGTTGAACCAACAAATATGCCTGTGCCTATTCCAGTTACTTTAAGTTTAGATGATATTAGAGTTATTGAAGATTCTAATGTTAGTAGTGAGAGTGATAAGGAGGATGATGAATATGGTTACTAAAAAATTAAATAAATATGAGAGATGTAGATTATTAGCTGCAAGAGCAGGAGAATTAGTTGAGGGTGATAAACCTAATGTTAAGATTGATGAGAGCAAACCTCAATTAGCAAGAGATTGTAATGAAACTGCTGAAAGAGAATTAGAAGAAGGTACTCTTGAATTAGAGATTTATCATTCTAAATCAAAATAATTTTTATTATATTACTTATTTTTTAAAAAACAATAATTATATGTGCTAATTATATTATCTTTAGTCATTCTCGATACTATGTATCGATAAATTGATATTCACATCACATCAAGAAATTGAAAATTTCTAAGCCTTTGTAAGAACTACAAATCAATGTGTGTTGGAACATTTCTAATTAAAATAAAAAACATTATCAAGAAAAAATACTTTTTCTAAGCCATTGTGAAATCAAAGATTTGACAAAGTTTTATATATGCTTATTTTTTTATTTTAATTATAGATGGTCATTTTAAACACAATGTGTTTAGAAATTGATATTCACATCACACAATGTGTGATGGAACATTTTTAACAAGTAAAAAATGCAAGTACTAGAAAAAAAAGGATTAAATTTTGAATTAAGGATTGAGACACTTGAAGATTTATGGGTGTTATCTCAATTTATTACACCTTCTGATAAAATTTTTGCAACAACTGAACGTAAAGTAAAAATTGGTTCAGGTGATAAAACAAAACAAATTAAAAAAATAATTTTTGTGGAACTAGATGTTAAAAAAACTAATTTTGAAAGTTCAGTTTTACGTGTTGCTGGAACTATTTGTAATGAAACAGAGTTTACAACAGTTGGGCAGGCGCACAGTTTGAGTTTTGGAGTTAATGATAAACTTAAAATTTTAAAGAAATCAGTTTTAAAGTTTGAAGAGAAATTACTTGATAATGCTGTTAATTCTAAAAAATCAAAAAACTTTTTAGTTTTATTTGATAAAGATGATTTGGTTGCATCAGAATTTTCAGATTTTAATTATTCTATTTTATTTGAAAAGAATGGATTAGGTTCTAAAAAGTATCATTTAGATGAGATTAATGAAGAAGAACAAAAATTTAAATTACTTGAACCTTTTTTAAAAAGAGATTATTCTAATATTATTTTTTGTGGTCCAGGATTATATAAAGAGAAATTAGCTAAGTATATTAAAGATAAAACTGGTCAAAAAATTTTAACTTTTTCTTGGTTTGAAGTATCAAACTCTGCAGTTTTTAAATGTTTAAAAGAAGTTGCTAAATCAGGAGTTCTTGAAAATTCACAACTTTCTAAAGAAAATGATTTAGTTTCACAATTGTTATTAAATATTAATGCTGGAAATAAGAACTGTTATGGTTTTGATAATTGTGTTAGTGCTGTTAATAGTGGCTCAGTTGAGACTTTTTTAATTACAACTAAACTTATTGAACAAAGTAAAGAAGATTCCACATATGCTCAGATTAACGAGTTAATGCGTCTTGTGGAACAGTTGAATGGTGATTTAGTTATTGTTAATTCAAAGAATGAGTCTGGAAAAATTATTGATGGTCTTGGAAGTTGTGCTTGTATCTTGCGATATTAGATTATTGGTTTATATGTATCTCTAATTATTACTTCTATGTTACCTGTTCTAGGGTGTACTATTAAAGATTTATCTTCTAGCCAGTCATCTAAATTAATTTTCACATCTTTAATTCCTACTGTGATTCTTAATCGTTCTCCTGATTGTAATTCTATATCTTCTAATCCTCCTCCTTCCATTTGTTTTTTATTATTATGGTATGTGAATGCATGAACAATTTTTGGTTTGTATACTGCGGGATTATAATTATCAAACACAATAGATTTTTGTTCTCTTTTTAATCTTTGAAGATTATCTGCAAATACAGTTGGGTCTATATACATACTTTAGAGAACATTATTTTAGTTATAAACTTAATTGTAATAGTTCTTAGATTTAGTTATATCGAATAGTAAGGTCTTAATTTCAAGTTCTTTAGTATCACTTATGTTTTTTTCTTCATCATCAACAAACAACACAGCTTTAGGTTCAAAGTTGTACTTTTTCATTATTGATAATATGTTTTCTTTTTTATTTCCTGTGTCAAATGAATAGATTTCTTTAAAATATTGTTTAAGTTTTTTATTTTCTAATATATTTTCTATGTCTTTGTGCGGCATTGCTGTATTTATAAAAAATGTATAATTCTTATGTTCTTTTTCTATAAAATTTATAGTTTCATTTATTGTTGGAACCTTGTCTAAATTATCTTCAATATGTTTTGTGAATAATTTCGATAAATTTTCTACAGTTGTATCTAATTTATATTTATTTATAATTTCTTTGAGCCAAATTATTCGATTTAATAAGAACATTCTTCCATCTAAGATTTCTTTAACATCTTCATATGTTAAATTAAATTGTTTTAGAATTAATATTACTGAACTTAATTTAATTTCTT
>JABSQY010000088.1 GCA_013215525.1 Nanoarchaeales archaeon
ATTCTCTGTGTTTATAGTTTGTACTACTGTATATTGCTATACGTGTCTACCATTTGTCATCGTCTATCATAAACCCTTCATAAGAAGTGATTCACTCACAAGTAAATTAGATTAAGTCTCATCCCTTTATAAAGTCTTTGGTGTGAATACTAATTCAACGCGAATTGATATAAAAATACGATAAAAAACAAGAAAAAAACTAAAAGTAGTCAAAATTATAGTGTGAATGTTGTAAAATGGAAATAAAAAATATTTTAAATTGAAAATTTTACTGAAATTTGAAAAGAAAATATGAAAATTGCGTGAAAGATTGGAAAAATAAATAATAAAAATTAAATTCTTTCTTTCAAAAGAATTGGAATATCATTTTTTATTAGAAATTCCCTGTCACATTTTTTACAAAAAAGTTGAGTCTCTGACTTTTTTTCTAAATCAGATTGACAAATTGGACAACAAATTAATTCAATATTCATTGATTAATCATCTCCAAGAAAAATTTATCCCCTAAAGTTCCCATTAATTCTGGTGATATTGTCTTAAAAGTTATACATCCATTTGAATTATCGTACACAACTTCATTTTTTGTCGCATTTGAATTAAAAAATATATATTTAACATCAGTTGTTGAATCTTCACAAGATAGATTATCTGAAGATATAATATCTTGTCTAGTATCTAATGGAAATCTATAAACATTTTTTAAGAATGGAAATAATCTTCCTGAAACTTTAATAACTTCCCCATGACTCGATGAATCTGATGAAAATATAAATTTAAAATCTTGAGTTGACAATAAATCTTCTTTTGAAATGCCAATAGGCAAATCTGATTTCTCTAAATCTGAAACTGGATTATAAAATTGAATTGAATATTCAACATCATTTACTTTGAAAGGATATTTATATAATTTAATTTTTAAATTTGGATTATTAATAGCCCCATCATTTGTTTTTGCATCATAATACTCAAATCCCACATAAAGTAGTCCAAATATTGCTGCAAGTACTAGTAAAACTACACTGTAATGAAATAAAGTTGGTTCTTCATCGAACTCTTCTTTTTTAGAAGTCTTTGTAACTTTTTCTCCAACTACTTTTTCAACAACTTTTTTTTCAGATGTTTTATCTTTTTTAACTGAATCAGTTGAATTTACTTTTTTAGAAGTCTTTGTAACTTTTTCTAAATTTTTTTTATCCATAAATAAAATAAAATATTAGAATATATAAATTTAAGTAACAAAAAATCGAGATATAGAATATAAAATAAGTTAAAAAGTAAATGTTGTGTTAATATAATGTATAAATAAGAAGTAAATGAAAAATTATTTTAATAAAATTTCCAATTTTTCAGGATTCATTTTAATTTCTTTAATAATTTTACTTGGCCCAATTACTGTTAAACCAAATCTGTCGCCAGCAAGTAATTTTACAATTTTATCTTTTATTTTTTGAGCAATAGATTTTGAAGTTGTACCTTCTAAAAATGCTATTTCAATTCCTGTGAATTTACCTGAAACATTTCTTAAAGCCTTTGAAATTAATGTTGTTTCTTCATCAGCAGTTAACCTACCTTCAATCATTACAATTTCACCTTTTTTTACAAACTCAAAAATTTTATCAAGTTTTTTAACTGGATCTAATTTTTGTAGTAATGCGTGCGATAATACTTGAACTCCACCCATTAGTAGAACTCCTTAAAGATTGCATCGTATAAATCCTCAATACCCTCACCAGATTTTGCAGAAATACTAACTATTTTATAATCTGGAAAAACTAATTTGATTTTTTCAGTGTTTGATTTTTTTAAATCAGTTTTATTTGCAACAACAATAATTTTTTTATTTTTGTTAACTAAATTTGCAACAAGTGTAATATTTACTTGATTGTATGGATTCATAGTTGAATCTAGTACAATAAGAACTGCATCAACACTATCAATCCATTTTATAGATTCAATAACTCCTTGTGTTGCTTGCATTGCTCTTTCTTTTGCATCTTTTTTTTTCATCCCATCTTTTACAAAATCTTCAAAATCAATTTTAGTTGCAATTCCAGGAGTATCAATTAAATTAAAATTAATCGTTCTACCATTTTTTTTTAATTCTAATTTTTCTATTTTTTGAACTTTACGTGTTTCGTGTTCAACTGAAGATGTTGAAAACTCAGGGGCATCGTCCCCAAGAATATCTTTTAAGATAGTATTTGCTAATGTAGTTTTACCTGCATTAGGTGGACCATATAGTCCTAAGCTGATTTTTTGATTTCTTTTGAAAAATTTAAAAAATCTAAAAAATTTATTTGAAAAAAAACTTACCATAATAAATGTTAAAAAAATACCTTTTTAAAGATTTGTCTTTACGTATAATAAAAATAGGTTAAATAGCGTTTAAATGCTAATTTTTGAAGAATGAAAATAAGTTTGTATGTGTATTTAATATAAAAAAAAATTAAGAATTTAAGAAAAATGAAATTTTTATGAATTAATTATTGAATCTATGTCTGCTACAAGATTCATTAATTCAGTTCTACAAAATTCATTTAAATTGTTCATGTTTGAAACATGTTCTAAATCATCTTGAATTTTTAATAACTCCCCAGAATCAATGTTTGGGTTAACTTGTACTAAAACTGCCTTTAATGCAGTTTCGATTTTTGAAGATAAATCTTCTTCCTCAATTAACATAGTGATAATTTCGGAGATTTCTTCAATTTGAGATTTTTCAAATACCATTTTTAAATATTTAATGTTTTGTTTATAATTTCTAAACTTCGTATAATTGCTGAATTTGCGATTTTAATATCAAGCAAAGTTTCACAAGTTATATTAATTAGAATTAAATTATTTTGTTTTTCTAGTTTAACTAGAATATTTTTTGTTTTAAATTCGAAATTTTCATCAGATAACAAAGAAAAGTATAAATCTACTTTATCTTTAAAGTCCAAGGAAAATGATGAAATTTGTATCATTATCTTGCTTGAATTTTATCAAGTACTCTGTTTAAAACTTTTTTTAAAACTTTTGAACTACAGTACGGACATCTAATTTTTCTTTCAACTAGATTACCATTCACCTTTTTTTTACATTTCGGGTTTGCGCAAGTATAATCAACCATTTTTAGAATGGTTTATATGCTTTCCCAGCGAATGTAATTTTACAAGCTCTACATTTCCAAATTCCATAAGCTTCTCTTCTTACTTTTTTGTCCTTACTACAAAAAGGACATTTAAATGACCCTCTTGAAAACTCTTCAATCTTACTTACTTTAGCCCTTAAAGTATTTCCGTATCTTACCCCGAATCTACCTGCTGTTCCTTGACCTTTTACCATTTTGATAATAATGTACATTAAATTGTATATGAAAAAACATATAAAATTAAAGTATGCTATAAGTAAATTAAATTGGATTTTGTTTATAAAGATTTGGATATATGATTTAGTTTTAAAAATAATAAACGAATAGAAAATAGAATATTAAACATCATTTTTAGTTTTTTAAGATATAGAAAACTTTTTACTTTGAAATTTATTAGTTTGTTACGTTAGAATTTTAAAAGACGTGGCTTCCAGGATTTGAACCTGGGTCCAGGCGTCCCAAACGCCCGATGATAGGCCAAGCTACACCAAAGCCACAATATGTATGTGAATTAAAGCTTGTTTTATCGAATTGTTTTTATTAAAAAAGTTGATGAAATTTATTCATCACAGAAATCTTCCACAGTATTTGTGAATTCAGATTCCTTAATTGTACCACGATTAACTAAGTAGTGCTTAGCTAATAAGTAGAATGCTAAAGCCATAGACTTTTTACCTTTATTATTAATTGGAATAACTAAATCTAATTTATTAGTTACGTTATTAGTATCACAGAATCCCGCAATAACTGCACCTTGTTCGAAAGCTTCGTTCAAAATGTTTTTATCAGTTAAAGGATCACAAACAATTACTAATTTATATTCTCTGAAAGAATCTAATGCAGTGTTTGTTAACTTACCAGGTAAGTATCTTCCTGTGATTACGTCACATCCAACTAATTTGGAAAAAACCTTTAATGGTTTTTTAACGTTCTCTCTTCTTCCCATCACTACGATGTCGGAAGCGTCGTACTTTGAAGCTAAAGTGATTAAAGCTTTTAACTTTAAATCAACTTGCTCAGTGTCAATGATTTTTAGTCCATCAGATCTGGACTTAAGAATAAACTTTTTAGAGTATGCGTTCTTAAATTTAGTTCCAATGTGTACACCAGCAGTTAAATATTCTTCCGCTGAGACTAATGTATTATTTTGAGCCATATCTAATTTAATCGCAAACAGTTTATAAAGTTTAAGGTTTAGTATAAAAAAATAAAATTATAATTATTTAATTATAAACGGTGAATCTTCCTCTATGTGCGCTTTTGCGTAATTTAATTTTTGTTTTGAATTAGAAAATAATTCTACAAGAACACTACCTTTTTTAATTTTATCAGAACATTTGTTATGTAAAATTAATCCTGATGCTTTGTCTGCCGGACAACCTAAAATAAAAGTAATTGTTGAAATTCCTTTATTATCTATTTTTTTAATTGTTCCTGATTTTTGCGCTAAAATTTTAACAGAATATTTTGCAGGAGACATTGCTTTTCTTTTTCCTTGAGCAACAACTATTTCTTCAAATTTTCTACTTGCAAGACCAGACTCTAATACCTCATTAGCATATTCTAAACCGTGTCCCTTTGATGCTAATCCACCCATTTCTAATAAGTGTCCTGCCATCATTAAAGATTTGTTTCTTAATCTATAAGGTTGATCTGGGTCGTTGTTTAAAACTTTTAATACATCCATTGCTTCTAGATAAGGTCCAATACCTTTTCCAATTGGTTCACTTCCATCAGTAATGATTACTTTTACTTCAATTCCTATTGCTTTACCAATTTTTACAAATCTCTTTTTTAGTCTAATTGCATTTTCTTTAGTTTTAACTTTTGCAGTTTCTCCAACTGGTATGTCTAATAATACATGTGTTGAACCTGCTGATTTCTTTTTACTCATAATGGATGCAATCATTTGTCCTTCTACATCAATTTCTAAAGGATGTTCCACGTGAATAATTGCGTCATCCGCAGGAGATAAATCTAAACTACCACCCCACGCAATACAACCACCAATTTCTGAGACTAATTTATGCATTTGTGATAAAGATATGTCAACATGTGTTAATACTTCCATTGTATCCGCCGTACCTGCTGGAGATGTAATACTTCTTGATGAAGTTTTAGGAATTGTTAAACCTGCGGCTGCAAGAATTGGAATTACAACCATAGTTGTTCTATTTCCAGGGATTCCTCCAATACAATGTTTATCTACAATTATTCCATTTTTAGTTTTAAATGTTAAATTTTTTCCACCATCAACCATAGCTTTTGTAAGTCCAATTACTTCTTTGTCATCTAAAGGATGCGCAGCACATGCTAGAACAAAAAATGTTGTTTCAATAGGAGTAAATTTATTTACAATAATATCATTAATAATTTCTTTAAAATGTGATTCTTTTAACTTAATTTTTCCATTAAATTTCTTACGTACATATTCTAAAGAAACTGGTTTTGGAGCAGGAGTTAAAGTAATGTTTCCATTTTCCTTTAACTCTAATTTTTCAAAAACATCAGTATATACACCAATTTCTGAATCTTTTAATTTAATATTTTTATTTTTTAAATGAGCAGTAATTATTCCTAAATCGCAAATTAATTCTTTCTTTTTTGATTTTAGAGATTTTTTATCTTTATATGATAATTTAACTCTATCACCAACTTTTAATCCTAAAATCTCAGCATCATTGTGATTTAGCATAACTCTAAATCCACCAGTTGTGATACTGATATTCAATTTTTTAATTTTAAACATAGAATAATCTCAAATTTTGTGATTATGAAATTTTATAATTATTATGTAGTTAAGAAAGAGATTGTATAAAAACAAGTATAATATATTATATAAATCGAATATAGTGAAATTTTACTATTTGAAATTTATTTTTTAGAATTTTATTTATCAAGTTGAAATAAATTTCAACTTAAAGGAGTAGTCCCGCCCAGATTCGAACTGGGGTCCATGCATCCAAAGTGCACGATGATAGTCCACTACACTACGGGACTGTAATGTAACATTTTACTTATGTAAAGT
The DNA here is from genome assembly GCA_013215525.1 of Nanoarchaeales archaeon. GTDB lineage: Archaea > Nanobdellota > Nanobdellia > Woesearchaeales > UBA583 > UBA583. Next base: position 6,162 of record JABSQY010000088.1, read on the forward strand.
TAATTGTAGTGGTCTAATAAATAAAATTAATTAATTTGTCTTTAAAAACATTTTGATTTTGAAGTTAATTTAAAAAACTAAATTAAAACATTAATCCGAATAAAAATAATATGAATTGAAGGAAAATGTATGAACCTACCAAAATTAAAAATGTTTTTAATTTACTCATATTATTATAATTAGATAAATATTTTACTTCAATTGTAATATACCAAATAACTAAAACTAACATCACAAATATTAATATTCCAAAAAATACTAATAATGAGTTCATTAAATCAAGAACACTTGAAACACTTGAAATTATCAAATATGATACTAATATACCAATATATGTTATTAATGAAAATAATACTAAAGGAGTTAATTGAATTTTAAAATTATCTTTAAAATTAATCTTTGAATTAGTTGTAGTTTTATCTTTAAATAACATGAAGATATAACTTGAAAAACTTATCATTGTAAAAACAATTATACAATACACCACAGAAACTACAACTCCAATTAAAAATGAAAAAAATAATAGTTCAACAT
>JABSQY010000009.1 GCA_013215525.1 Nanoarchaeales archaeon
AGTCCAAATGAGAGTGCTAATGTATCGTTTAATAGTTTCTTTAATTTCACAGCTAATATTTCTTGTATTGGTGGAGAATGTGGAGATGTAATAATTATATTAGACCCAGAGGAAGTTGAAATTAATGAATCAGTAAACACAACTATAAACACAACATTAAACACAACATTAAACACAACATTAAACACAACTATAAACACAACAATAAACTCAACTATAAACACAACATTAAACACAACAATAAACACAACAATAAACACAACAATAAACACTACAATAAACACTACAATAAACACTACAATAAACTCAACTATAAACACAACATTAAACACAATATTAAACACTACAATAAACTCAACTATAAACACAACATTAAACACAATATTAAACACTACAATAAACACTACAATAAACACTACAATAAATACAATATTAAACACAACAGTAAATGAATATAATTTCACATTTGTTGATCCGTTAGTTGAATACGAAGGTGGAAATTTCAGTGCAGGAGAAAGTTCTTTTCTTCGAACTTGGGACTCATATGATTATGGACTTCCAAATACTTTGTCAAATGGAAGTAGAGGTATACTTGCTAGTGAGATTGTAAATTTTACAGCTATATACACAAACACAAATATAGGAACTTCAATTAATACAACATCAGGAGGAGTTTGTAAAATCAAATTCAGTGATGGAGAGTATAATATAACTTATGTTTCAGACAAATACGTTTATAATAGATCATTTTCAAATCCAGGGTTAAAAGAATACAGTATTACATGTACACATCCAACTTTATCAAATTTAACAACTATGAGTTCAATTGTAATTAGTAATAATTCAGATTCAACAAAAGGAGCTGTGTCAAATCAAACAGGAGCAACACCATTTTACACAACTAGTACAAATCCAATAACACTTACAAATCTAAGAGGAGGAGATACTCAAACTTTATTATGGAAAGTTAATAGTACAGGAATTATTGGTAAATCATATACATTCTTTGTTGAAGGAAATGGAACTTATGTTGATTATAATAAATCAAAAGAAATTAATTTAACAATTACTTCCTATGATGTAACTAACCCTACAATAATTTCAACAATTATAACACCAGGAATAATTGGAATTAATGAGTCAGTTAATTTATATATGACTGGTTCAGATAATGTTGGAATTAAAAGTTGTACTGCAATAATTACTCGTCCGGGTACTAGTAATACATCATTTATTAATAATTTATGTAATACATCGTATACATTTAATAAGACAAATCTTACTGGAAATTATTTAATCAATTTTAGTATATCTGACTTTGCTGGAAATACAAAAAATATAACTAAATATTTTGTAGTTAGAAAATTAATTAATTATAGTTTAAATATTTCAGTTGATGTATCTTTTGGAATTAAAGTTCCAGCGAATCGAAATATTAATATTACAATAATTTATCCAAAAACTAATGGGGTGATTGTTTATAATAATTCAGTTAATGGTTCAATTTCAATTCAAATACCTGATGATTTATTTCACTTAAAATTTGATTTATTTAATAATAAGTTAAATATTTTATTAAAAAATATAAATCTATCTGATGAATCAAAAAAGAATATTGACTTTAACGAAGTAAATGAAAGTAAATATCCTACTCATTTAGTTACATATGGAATTGAAACATCACTTAACTTTACAAATGCATCTGTTAAAATTTATTATAAAGGATTAAAATATAATCATGTAAATAATTTAGAATTATATAAATGTGATGATTGGAATTTCACAACTAGTGTTTGTGGTGTAAGTGGATTTAATAATACTGGTGCCAGTGCAAATTCAGTTGGAGAATATTTTGAATTAAGTACTAATTCATTTTCAGGGTTTGCAATTATTGAATCTGAGCCTTCCTGTGAAGACAATAATTCATGTGGTGGAGGTGGTTCAGGTGTAAGTTCAGGTGGAAGTTCTGGCAGTAGAGAATATGAACTATTACAATTAGATAGCTGTGATTTTGGATATGATTTAAATGATGATAAAACAGAATGCATATATAATGAATCATACTTTGATAATCTTTACAAAACTCCTCATGTTAACATTACTAAAGAACTTGATGATAAATCCGATTTTATTGAAACATTTGACCCAGTTGTCTCTAATGATTCTATTGAAATTCAAGATGATTTATTTGATATTAAATTTGAATTAGATTCTGTAGTTATTGAAAATTCACATGATTTAATAAGTATTATTACCTTTGAGAAGTTTGGTTTAACTCCAACGTTAGTCAACTTTGAGATTAATATTTATGATTCTCAAAATAATGTAGTATTCACAAATAAATATTCCAGATTCGTTGAAACTGACGAATTATTTTCAGAAACTTATAAAGATTTAAATATTTTAAAATCCGATAATTATATAATAGAATTAACTACTGAATATGGTAATGGTAAAATAGATAAATTCACTCAACACTTTACAATAGTGGAGGAAGAATTAAATTTATTACCACATAATCTTTTGATTGGTATTTTATTATTATTAATCTTTGTAGGAATTTATCTAGTTATAAAATATAAATTAAATAAAACTTATATAATTAAATTTAATAGAAACTATAAATTTTCAAATAAAAATAAATCAAAAAATCCAAAACAATATCTTGCTGAAAGATTTATCACAAGTTCCACTCATAACAATGATTTAATTAAACGATGTAAGGAATTAGAAAAAAATAAATCATTAAAAAAAAGTTTTGAAGATAAATTAAAAACTAATAAACACAAAATTATGAACAGTTTAAATAATTTTTATAATAAAAAAAAGTAATTTTTATTCAAAATTTATTTTTTTAAAAACAAACATTTAAAACCTAAAATAATAAAAAATAAGTATGAACTACAACCACATCAAGCCAGGTACACTTGAAATATATTGCGGCCCTATGAAATCAGGAAAAACAAGAGAAATTCTTCACAAAATAGATAAAATTAAATATTTAGAAAATTGTAACTTTTTATTTATTAAACCAAATATAGATACACGTGAAAGCTTTATTAAATCAAGATTTTCAGAAATGAAAGAACAATGTGAAACTGTGGATGAAAATAATCCAAATCAAATATTAAGTTTAATTAAATCTAATTTAGATTTATTAATAATTGATGAAATTCAATTCTTTTCAGAAGAGATAGTTAAAGTAATTGAAAAAATTTTAAAAACAGGAATCCATGTAGTAGTTGCAGGACTTGACACTGATTTTGCAGGAAAAGGATTCGGACAAGTACCACAACTAATGACACTTGCAACACACGTTCATAAATTATCTGGAATTTGCGAATATTCTGGTTGCTCAAACTCTTCAATTCGTTCTCAAAGATTAATAGATGGTAAACCTGCTGGAAAAAATGACAAACAAGTATCAATTGAAGGACAAAACAATACTTATGAATCAAGATGTCTAGTTCATCATGAAGTTGAAGAAGAATAATTCTTCAAACATATTTTTTAATATAATAACTAATTTTCAAACTTTAGAAGATAAAATAGTTATACTATGTAAAATTTAATTTTTAGAATATATATATATAATTGATTTAATAATAAAAAAGAAATAAAATTATTTCTTTAAGTTCGCTTTCATTCCACCTTTTTGGTAGAATCCAGTCCACTTTAATTTTCTTGCATCTCTTTTCAGAACAAGCATGTTTTTCTCACACTTTAATGCACAAAAATTTAAAACTTGTCCGTTATCTCTAACGAAAATTTTTCCAAATCCCTTTTGAACTTCAGCATCACAAAATGTACATTTAACCATTTTTACTTCTTTCCTCCAGTTTTCTTCCAAATCTTTCTAGCTTCGTATTCAGTCTCAGTCATCATTAATACATCATTAACTTTAACTGGTCCTCTAACATTTCTAGTGATAATCTTTCCTTCATCACGTCCTGCCATAACCTTTACTCTAACTTGAGTAACACCACCCTTAGCGGATGCGTTACCGACAATAGTTTCAACAGTACCAGGGATACTTTCTACTACTACAGTCTTTTCTTTCTTTTTAGCCATTTTAAGTACCTAAAATTATTCAGACTTCTCTTCAGTCTTTTCTTCAGTCTTAACTTCTTCAGCAACTTCTTCAGCTACTTCTTCAGTCTTAACTTCTTCAGTCTTTTCTTCAGCCATAGAAGCTACAAGAGCTTCTAAATCTTTTTTAGCAGCACCAGCATCAGTTACAGCGATTGCAGTTGTAGTTTTTAAACCAACAGCAGCACCTAACTCAGCTTTAGAACCAGCAGCAGCGTAAACTGCTTTCATCTCAGAAGATAATCCTTCTAAGTGAGCAATAATTTCAGCAGGTGAAACATCATTAGCAGCAACTACTAATTTAGCTTGTCCTCTTTCAATTGCTTTTGTAACTTCATTAACACCGATCTTAATTGATCCAGATTCTTTTGCTTTTGCAATGATTGCAAAAACTTGTTTTTCATCGATTTCTACCATTTTTAATTGTATCATAAACCTCAAAACTAAAATATTACGTTAGTAATATCCTGAAAATATTAATATTGGATTTACTCCAATTAATTATATTTTCTATATATATTTGTGAAATATTCAAATTAATTCAAATATATCTCAAAAATACCGTTTTGATTACATATATTAGTCGTTAACCCTTTATAAATCTCTTCAAAATACAATGTTTTACTATCGCATAAATATAAACCTTTAAATACTAGAGCGGATTAAATTTACTTAGTGGAAGCGAAGAGTAACATTAGTAAAATTTCTTCCAGTAAATTTTAAAATGGAAGGAAAAGTAAAGTTTTTTAACACAGAGAAAGGATTTGGTTTCATTGCTGATACTGAAGGTAAAGAGTATTTTGTACACATTTCAGGGATTGAAAACAATCAAGAATTAGAACAAAACCAAAGAGTTTCTTTCGAAATTGAACAAGGGGACAGAGGTCCTAAAGCTGTAGACGTAAAAGTTTTAGCTGATGAAGAAGAATCATCTGAAGATTCAGAAGAATCCTCAGAAGATGAAGCTACTGAAGAAGTAGCTGACGAAGAATAAATTTATTTATTCTTTTTTTATTAAACAAAAATTAATTATTCTACAAAAATTCAAATAAAAACTTATAATTATACTATTTTCTACAAATTAGATACTAAATAAAAAGAAAATCAAAAAAACTAATAGTAAACAGTTCTACACATTAATTCTACAAACTAGACAATTCTACATCTTAGTCCAAGAAGACTCGAAATATGTAACATCATTCTCAATGTCAATCACAGCATTTAACAACTTTTTCTTAGTAGAATGAGCAACTCTATTAAAACTTGCAAAATCGGACACAGCTAGTTTATCTTTATGTGAAACTACAACTACAAGCCACTCTGAGTGTCCGTCACCAACAGCTACACCTTTCTCATATATTCTAAAATCAACGCCATAACGTAATCCAGACTGTACATTATAACCTTTTTTAACCAAATCAGAATAAACTAAAAATACATTAATATCAACTTTTAACTTTTTAATAATCTCATTAAACTCTACTTTTTTATTTTTAGAATTTATAACTTCAATCTTATTTTTATTAATTAAAAATAAAACTTCATAAACATTTAAAGAAAACAAATTATCTAATTTTTCACCAAACCCTTTTGAATTCAAACTTTGCCAAGAATTTTCTTCTAAAACAAAATTGTTTTTAATTAATTGAACTTTAAACTTATTCATTTGTTATAATATAAAATATTTTACCAAGTAATTGGTTTTCATTAATTTTTACAATATCATCACTGGATGAAATATGAATTAAATCATTATTAAAAATTAAGTATTTTCCAGTTTTTAAAATTCCATTAACTCTAAATGCAACAAAATCTCCTTTAACTAATTGTGAAACTGTTTTCTCTAAATAATAAACTCCATCTTCTTCTCCAACATTTCCTTTAAATGTAAGTGAAATTACAGAATTATCCTTTTTTGAATTAAAATAACTAACTTGTGAAATTTCAACATCTAACTCATTAAAACTAGAATACCTCTCAGTAACTCTTGCACGTGAGAGAGTAGAATTTGAATTATCTGCAATATTGAACGTTGCAGCTTTTTGAACTTGTTCAATATCTTCTAAAAGAGATTGTGTAGATTGAACATGAGCTCCAATTGGTGTCACATCGGACAACACAACACGGCTCATAAGTACAATTAAACTCAAAAATAATGTCAAAAATAAAATAAATCCAATTGACAAGAAATAATTAAGCATTTTCTCTTTTTTATTCATATAGTATAATTTCTTTTATAATATATATAAAACTTTGCTTAAACTTTTGTAGGAAGTTTAAACAACGGCTTAGAAATCTTCGATTTCTTGAGTTATCTTTTATTACATATAATAACATAATTAATAATTATCAAATTTGATACTTTAAGGTATCCAAAGAATAGAATTATAATGAATTTAATCTAATTTTATTCCATTTCATTACATAAAATAAAATTAAACTCTTTATAATATACATATTCCATAAAATTTTCTCAAATTTTACTAGCCAATATACAATTTTTACTTAAACTTTCTTCATATCGCTTTCGCTCAATTCGAAAATTTAAGCAAAAATAAACTTTATTTATGCCAAAAACAACCAAAAAAATCAAAACCTTTATAAATTATTAATTAGAGAGTAGTAATATAATATAAATAAAATGGTTCAAACAAAATTCAATAAAATCACTACATTACTCGTAGCAGTATTATTATCATTAACTTTCGTTAGTGCGGCAGCAAGTTTTACCTTAACACCTACTACAGTTGAGGACACACTTGAGACTGGAGACACAAAAAGTGTTGAATATACAATTACAAACACTGGAGATCAAGTATTAAATCTTACTATCTCAAAAACTAATCCAACTTTAAACTCAGATTCCGTTGCAACAACACTATCTACAACCTCTATTGTTGAATTAGGAACTACAAACTCTACAACATTTACAGTTGACTACAAACCATTATCAATTGACTTTGGTGTATATGAAGGATTAATTAAAGTATCAAACACTCAAGATGATACATTATATATAGAATCTACAACTTCATTAAACGTTACACCTGTGACTGGAGCTTTATTAAAAATTAGTTTAGAAAACAATCTAGTTTCAATGGATGGAGAAATTAACAGAGATGAATCCAAATCATTTAAAATTGAAAATATTGGAACAATTGATTTAAATAATCTAGATTTCAAATTTCACGATTTAGAAGGACAAGATTATGGTGATGAAATTGAAGATAATGATATCGACTTAGAGAATGATAAAAAGTTTGACTTAAACGTTGGTAAATCAAAAAGAGTTGAAATTGAAATTGATGTTCCTAAAGGAATTGAAGTAGACTTATATCAAGGATATGTAACAGTTACAACTGAAGAAGGATATGAATTTGAGTTTGATTTAGAAATTGAAATTGATGGTGGGGATGTTGAAGTTGAATTTGCAAATGATTTATACACAAAAAATGGAATCATTAAATTAGTTGGAGAACCAGGAGACTCATTAGATGATTACGAAATTAGAATTGAAAATACTGGTGATGTAAACGTTAAAGATTTAAGAATTGAATTAAAAGGGGATTTAGAAGAAATTTATAGTGACTATAGTTTAGATTCATCAGTTGTTGATTTTTCAATTACAAATGGATTAGATATTGATGAAAGTGATTATGAAGATATTGACATTATGATTGATTTACCAAACAATGCAAGAACTGGGGTATATTCAGGAGAAATTAGATTATTATCTTCATCTGGACAAGTATATGATAAATTAAGATTAGAAGTTAAGGTAATTGGAGATGTATATATTGAGAAATTTGAATTTGATGAATCAGTAAACCAAGATGAAAACTTTGATTTAAAAGTTACAATTACAAACCAAGGTTCAAAGACTGAAAAGAATGTAAAAATTACAGGAACAATTATTGGAGTAGATTTAGGAAACACTGATATTATTGAATCAACAAACACATTCCTATTAACATCTGGACAAACAAGAACGGACACATTAAGATTTGACATTCCAGAATCAGCAAGAGATGGTACACATATTTTAGAATTAACATTAACTTATGCAGATGGTTCAATTACAGAATTATTAGAAATTGATGTAGTAAGACCTGATAATAAAATTATTATGGTAAGTTCAGGAATTGGACAAAACGTAATTAAATGTGATGAATCATTATATGTATTCTCAAAAGCAAAAAATACTGGTAAATACGACCAAAGAGCAACATTCACTGCTGAAGTATTAGGAACTGGAATTAAGAACGAAATTAAAGGTATTAACATTGATGTTGATGAAACTTTCCAACAAAACTTTAATTTAAATTTAAACGATTTAGAATCAGGAACTTATGAAGTTGTAACAAAAGTATCATATAATGGATTCTTTGTTAAAAATACTAATACTGTAGTTGTAAAAGATTGTAGTGGTTTTTCAACTGGTTTAAATGTTAAAACAATTGAAGATGATAAAGTTGAAGATAACACTGACAACACAGCAGATACAACTGAATTATTCGGTTACGAATTAGAACAAACTCAAATTTATTTAATTGTAGGAATTTCCTTAATTATGGTTTTAATCATTATTAGTTTATTCTTTATCTAATTAATAATTTTTTATTTTTAAATATAATTTTAACAAATAAAAATGACAAATATACAAAATAATTTAATAATTACACCAAATAATGAATATGAGGATATCTTGAGAAGAGCTAATTCTCATCGGTTTGATGAAATAAATAAACGTTTTTCTCGCTCGCAAAAATATACACCTTTATCTATGGGTGAGCAATTATCTATGTTTGAAACATATCTAAATGATGTTGGTCAATATAATATTGATGGAGATACTATCAAAGATAAATTGTCGGGAGTTGAAAACATTTTATTTAGAACTTCTGATATGGCTGGATGTGATAATAGTGGTATATGTTTATTAGATAGATTAGATATAGATGAGTCTGGATTCGATTATTACATAGGAATTACAGATGAATCTAAAATAGACATTCTTCAAAATACTGATGATTTTTTAGAATCTACAATTGGAAAAATATTATTACCCTCTAATAATTTAGATTTTATCGATGAGGTTAGTATTTATTTTAATAATACTTTGATACCTTCACATCGCTCATATTCTGATGGGAAACCGATATATGTTATGTATAGTTGTGATGAAAATAAAAAAACAAGATTAAGTATAATTTCATTACCTGAGTATCAAATTAGTATAAGGCATGAGAATAAGCGTGAAGTATTATATTTTACTAGTCCTAAATAAGTTATCAATTTATATATTTTTAATAATTTTTTTTCATACAAATATGTATTATTTATACTATTTCTAACTACTTATAATACAAACACCAATTTATAAAGAATATATGACACATATTTCTATGTTTAAACATTTTACATTAGACAATTTTAATCTACGTGGAAAAATAGTAGGAATAAGATTAGATATAAATTCACCAATTATTAACGGTAAAATAGTATATAATGAGAGAATCGCAAGAGCTTGTAAAACTCTTCGAGAATTAGTTAAGGCAGGCGCAAAGGTTGTAATTCTAGCTCACCAAGGACGAGCGGGCAAGCCAGATTGTTTAAGTCTAAAAAATCATCAAGTTTTAATTCAAGGTGAATTAAAGAAAAAAATCAACTTTTCAAAAGATTTATATCATGATAATTTTTCAAAAAGAATACCTAAATTAAAAAATGGAGAAGTTTTATTACTTGAAAATTTAAGATTTTTTGATGATGAAACTAATTTAGAAAAAGAAGATAATAAACTAGACAAATTATCTGAAATTTTTGATTACTATATATTTGATGCATTTTCAGTTGCACACAGAAAACACAAGTCCGTTGTAGGGATTAAAGGAGTTCCTATTATCTCTGGAAGAACAATGGAACGTGAGTTACTTCATTTAGATAAACTAGATCATACAAAAAAACCACATACATACATTTTCGGTGGTGCAAAACCTGATGATTTAGTAATTTTAATTGAAAAATCATTAAAAAATAAATCTGTTGATAAAATTTTATTAACTGGTGTGATTGGAGAGATGGCGCTTATCTGTAAAGGATATAATCTAGGATGTAAAATTGATATGTTAAAAACATATAACTATATTGAAAACATTGACAAATTTAAAGAAATATTTTTAAAATATGAAAATAAATTTGAAATTCCAAAAGATGTTGCTATTTTTGATGGGAAAACAAGAATTGAAATTCCAGTTGATAAGTTAGATGAAGAAGAAAATAAAAAATTAGTTGAAAAATATTTAATTCAAGACATTGGAACATTAACAATTGATAGTTATGAAAAATCAATTAAACGAGCTGGTTCAATTTATTATAAAGGACCACAAGGAAATTTTGAAGAACCTCATTTTGAAAAAGGTACAAAACAAATTCTAAAAGCGTTATCACACGCAAAAGGTTTCACATTCATGGGTGGAGGACACTCTGTAACTGCTGCTAACATGTTTAACTTTTTAAAAAAAATTAATTATGTGTCGCTTGCTGGTGGAGCGTTAGTTCAACATTTATCTGGAATTAATCTTCCAGCATTTCAAACATTAAAAGATTCCTTTAAAGAGTTCGAGAAGGCGCATTACGATTTCATTGTATTAGGTTCAAACACTGTAGATATCAAAGTAGATATTCCTGAGAAATTATCACAAATTGAAATCGGTGAAAAAATTAAAGTAAATGAAAACTTTAAACTATCAAATGGTGGTGGTGGAATTAATGTATCAATCGCATTAACTAAACTAAATGCAAATGTTGGATACTTAGGAAAAATATCAACAGAATTTCGTGATCTTTTAGATAAAACATTATCAAAAAATAAAATCGGACTAATTGAATCAAAAGAAACTAAACGTGGAGTTGCAAAATCAATTTTACTTCAAACTAAAGATAAAGATAGAGTAATCTTTACATATCGTGGACAAAACGATTATTTAGAATTAGAAGACTTTGATTATAAAAAATTAAACTCAAATAACTTTTATTTAACTGCATTAAATGGAAAATCTATGGTGACACAAATTAAATTAATTAAACTAATGAAAAAGAAAAATAAAAATTCTATGTTTTGTTATAATCCATCAGCATATTTAATTAAAGATGAAGGAAGACATTTAGATAAATTAATTAAACTAATTGATGTATTAGTATTCAATTTTGATGAAGCAAAAGAATTAACTGGAGATAGAGATATGTCAAGTTGCCTGCGAAGTGTATACGCTTTAGGTCCAAAACTTATAGTAATTACTGATGGTGCAAATGGAAGTTATGCGTACGATGGAGAAAAAGAAGTATATCAAAGACCAAAACCTCCAAAAAGAATTGTTGATACAACTGGAGCAGGTGACTGTTTTGCTGCAACATTTTTCTACTTTATAACAAAAAAATATGGTGTTAAAGCATCACTGCAATATGCAAGCTGGAATGCATCTGCTTTGATTACAAAAAATGGTACAAGTAATGGACTTTTAACATTTAGTGAATTAGCTAAAACTAAACGAGCGTAATTTGGTTTATTTTTTTTATTTTAATAATAAAATTTAAACTTTTAATGACAAATAATACAAATTTTATACTTAACTATTTTAAAGATAAAGATAGTAAAAGTAATATTGTAAATTTAACTAAAATATTTTCACTTGTATTTTTAATTTTATTATTTATATTTATTTTATTTTTTGTTAATTCAGACATTAAAAATTCTAAAACTATTTCTAAAGAATTACATATTTTAAATTGGGATGATTATACTGGAACTCCTGAACTAATTGAAAAATTTGAAAGTTTATATGGTGTTAAAGTAAATATTTATACCTATCTATCTGACTATGAAGTTTTTGATAGGGATTTGTCAGAATATGATTTAATTCTTGTAAGAGAATCTTTAATATCTGAACTTAGAAATCAAAAATTACTTTCAAAATTAAATTTTAAAAATTTAGATAATATGGAATCATTATCAACAGATTGTAAATTATCAAACTCTAATTATAATTATTTTATTCCAATGATTTGGGGTACGACAGGAGTTTTAATTAATAAAGAATTAATTCCAAATCATCAAACAAGTTGGGATGTTTTATGGGATAAAAAATATAAAAATAAAACAGTTATGATGAATAATGTTGAAGAAGTACTAATTGCAAATTCTATGAATACATTATCAAAAGCAGCCCCTAACTCTGCATATGAGATAGATATGGTAAAAAAATTTATAATTTTTCAAAATAGAAATTTATATGGATATTATGAATCTTCGAGAGATTTAGAAATACTTTTTAGAAATGGAGATATATGGGCAGCTCAAGCATATAGTGACGCTTTATCATATTTTGAAACATCTAAAAATTTAACTTATTATATTCCAATAGAAGGTGCAAATAAATGGATTGATGGTTTTGTAATTCCAAAATCATCTCCTAATAAATATACTGCGCAATTATTTTCAAATTTTTTACTTGAAGAAAATAATAATGCAGAAATTGCACTTTATTTTCAAATGCCAACTTGTAATGAAAAATCTAAAGTACATTTAGGTGAAGAATTTTTATCAAATGAAGCAATTTATCCAAATAAATATGTGAAATCTAGATTAATTTTTGCAAATGATTTTCAATTAAATTCAAAATTAAATAACTTTAAAGAAGAGATATCTCAAATAATGGAAAATAATCATTGGGAACTTATAGAGGAAAATGAAGAATAAATTAACTAAAAAACTTTTTTTAATTTATTTTTTTAATTGTATCTTTTAATAAAAGTAAATCTTTAAAAAGGGAATCTGAGTATTATAATTATTGTAACACAAATGTGAATACAAATTTTGCCAAGGTCGCATAATCCGGTATTGCGCGGGACTGCTAATCTCGTTCCTTTTGGAGCTGCGGGTTCAAATCCCGTCTTTGGCGCTTTTATTTTTCTAAATTATAAATCTTTGATTTATAATTTTACTATCTTCGCCAAAGTCGTGATTTGATTTCAAATTTTCAAAGAAAATTTTTCAAACCTTTGGTACCAAGAATCTTTGATTGTTGAGTATCCCGTCTTTGGCGCTTTTATTTTTCTAAATTATAAATCTTTGATTTATAATTTTACTATCTTCGCCAAAGTCGTGATTTGATTTCAAATTTATATAACTTCTAAAATCATAAAAATTTATTTTAAAATTTATTTTATCTTCATTTCAGTCAATTTAAGACATTAATCTATTCAAACTATAATAATATTTATAAAGGGATTCTAACTTATTATAGTTATGGTAGATACAAAATTTGACGAATATGGAAATAAAATCATCAACGAAGCTGGTGCAAATAGTTTTCCATGTCCAGGTTGTGGAGGAGCAGAAATTTCTCGATCACGACAAGCAAGAGCTCAATCAAAAGAATACACATGTAATTGTGGATTTATAGGTCCTTAAATACTTAAGATGGTTGATATGAAAATACATAATTTTTATATGTATTTTACAGTTTTTTTATTCTCTCTAGTTATATTATTGTCTGGAACATTATATTATTTTGAAAATAATCTTAATAAAATTATTATTGAAAATATTGTAATTTTAGATACAAATTATGGTGAGATAAAAATTGAATTATTTATTGATAAAAGTCCTATCACAGCAGGTAATTTTAAAATACTTGTTGAAGAAGGTTTTTATGATAGAATTAAATTTCATCGAGTAATAGATGGATTTATGATTCAAGGTGGAGATCCAAACTCAATTAACAATATTAATATTGATTCTTGGGGTACTGGAGATGCAGGTTATGTAATTGAAGACGAATTCATTGAAGGATTATCTAATAAAAAGTGGACACTGTCTATGGCAAACTCTGGACCAAACACTGGTTCAAGTCAGTTTTTTATTAATCTTCAAGATAATACATTTTTAGATTGGGACAAAGAACCTTCATCTTCAAAACATCCAGTATTTGGAATTGTAATTTCAGGAATGGATATTGTTGATTTAATATCAAAAGTTCCAACTGAGGGAAGACCAACAGATAGACCACTTGAACCAGTAATTATTAATACTGCAAGTATGTCATTTGAATAAAATTAAATACAACTTATATATTTGATTAATCAAATATATTTTTTCTAAAATTAAATACAATAATATTTAAACAAAATTATACTATTTTTATTATGGCAAATGATATCGCAGTATTTAAAACAAATATGGGAACTTTCAAAGTTAAACTATACTTAGAAAAAAGTCCAATTACAGCAGGTAATTTTAAACAATTAGTTGAATCTGGTTTCTATAATGAGACAAAATTTCACAGAGTAATTACAGATTTTATGATTCAAGGTGGAGATCCTTTATCTAAAAATGATAACTTAAAGAAAAAATGGGGGACTGGGGGAGCAGAAAGAATTAAAGATGAATTCATTAGAGGTTTATCAAATGTTCGTGGAAGTTTATCAATGGCAAACTCAGGACCAAATTCAGGTTCATCACAGTTTTTCATCAACACAGTAAACAATGACTTTTTAGATTGGGACAAAGGAGATCAAAGATCAAAACATCCAGTATTTGGAGAAATTATTGCAGGTATGGATGTAATTGATAATATCTCAATTGTAAAAGTTGGAAGAAATGATATTCCAGAAAAAAACATTACAATCTCATCAGCTTTTATGGAATCTGCAAAAAATCCTCCAAAAGAAAAAAAAGCAGCTTAATTAAAGTTATATAATTATATAACTTTTTATTTTTAATTACAAACTTAAATCAATTACTTATTTATTTATCTTAAAAACACAATATTTATCCTATCAATTTATTATTTGGATTTTTATTTATTTAATAATAACTTCACTCAACTCTCCATTACTTTCTAAATGTGTACTAAATGAAATAACTGGAACTAATTCTACATCTTCAAATCCTTCAATAGATAAACTAGGTTTAGAAGTATATCCAGCTCCTTTATTAGTAATTTCTACACTTACTACAACTCCATCAATAATTACAGCATACAACTCAGCCTCAACATGCCTCCACTTTTTATTAACCTCAGTTCTATATCTATAATAATTTGAAACTTCATCAAGTTTATCATTACTAATCCCTAATGGTTCTAAAACATTCATTAGTGCAATTTTATTTTTCTCTTCTTCTTCTTTAGTTGGACTTCTTCCAGCTCCAGCAGGAGTTACAAAACTAAATGCATATTGAAATTGTTCTTGCGAAATACCTAATCCTTCAGAAATTAATTTTGTAGGTCTTCCTTTATCTTCCAAGTCAAGTTCATATCCTCCGTTTATATCAATTAAAATAGTTATGCTATTTTCAATTTCAACATTACTCTTTTTTTCAGTTACTATTTTTTCCTCTTCTTTTTTTTCAGTTATTATCTTATCAGTTTGTATATTTTCAACTCTTATTTCTTCTTCTTTTTCTTCTTGTAAAATCTTATTTGTATCATCAACACTACAACCTACAAACAAAACTAACATTATTAAAATTAAATATTTAAATTTCATATAAAAATTTGTATATTATTTATATTTATAATTTTATAATCACTATAATAAGTGATATTAGATTAAGATAATTTAATTATATTTAACACTTTAATTTAAAATTTAAACTATAGTTTACTTCTTAGAATTACAACACATTTTTTTAATAGATAATTTATTCTTATAACTATGAAGAAATTTTCATTAATTTTACTAACTATGTTCGCATTAGTATTTGCGGGATGTAGTAACTCAGGACAAAGCGCAGACACATCATCTGAGACTGATGTAGCAACTGGTAATCCAATTGCTGTATTCGATACAACAAAAGGAACTTTTAAAATTGAATTATTTGTTGAAGAATCTCCAATTACAGCTGGGAATTTCAGAGACCTTGTCGCAAGTGGATTTTATGATAATACAAAATTCCATAGAGTAATTAAAAATTTTATGATTCAAGGTGGGGACCCAAATACTAAAGATGATAATTTAAAATCTCGTTGGGGAACTGGTGGAAGTGGAACAACAATTGAAGATGAATTTATTGAAGGTTTATCAAATGTTCGTGGAAGTTTATCTATGGCAAACTCAGGACCAAACTCAGGAAGTAGTCAATTTTTTATTAATGTAAAAGATAACTTAGGATTAGATTGGAATAATAATATGCAACCTAATTCAAAACATCCAGTATTTGGAAAAATTGTTGAAGGTATGGATATAATTGATGCAATCGTATCAGTTCCAACTGCTGCACGTGATGTACCTGTTGATGCAATCATTATTACATCAGCAACAATTGAATAAATTTTATTGAAATTTATTTATTTTATTTTTAACTTTTAATATATATTTTTATTTTAATATACTTTAATTTTATTCTATACTATTTTCTTTAATTAATGTTCTTTGTATAACTCTTCTAGAATTATAATTATCAACTGCTTTGTGAAGTACACATCTATTATCAAAAAAAATAACATCTCCAACCTCCCATTTATGTGTGTAGATAAATTCAGAATTATTAAGATTATCTTTTAACTTATTTAAAAGTTTATTTTTATTTTTTATTTTTTCACCTATAATTGAATCAGTAAAACCAATATCTACATTTAATATTTTTTGATTTGTTTTAGGATGTACTTTAATTATTGGTACAATATTTTCAAATTCAATTTTTTTCATTTTATTAAGAAACTTATCACTTGCATATTTTTGAGCAAGTTTATGTGAAAGTTTTTTTTTAACTTTAACATTCTCTAATAATTGTTTATCTTCAAAACTTAACTTTTCATACATATTTATCATATTAATAAATTGAGTTTCTCCTCCAGTTTCCGGTATTTCTAAAGCATGTAATACTAATCCCATTGCACCAATTTTATGAGCGCCATACTCAAAATGCCAACCGCCACCATAACACTTCACATCACAAGCTTCCCTTATAATATATGAAACTTCTTTAAACTTTTTATCTATTGGTAAAGTATCACTAATCTCTAACTCTCCCCAAAATTTAGAAAATTTTATTTGGTTTTGTGGACTTAATTTTTGTTTTTTAAAACATAAAAAATGATACTTTAATAATAACTCATCTATTTTTTTAAAATCTAATAAAGTTAATTTAGATAAATTAATATCTGAAATTTCAACACCTAAATATTTACTTAGTTTTTTAA
Organism: Nanoarchaeales archaeon; assembly: GCA_013215525.1. Taxonomy (GTDB): domain Archaea; phylum Nanobdellota; class Nanobdellia; order Woesearchaeales; family UBA583; genus UBA583. The sequence continues at coordinate 17,292 of JABSQY010000009.1, forward strand.
TTTTCACATCTAACACCTTTTGGAACTTTGATTAAACATTCAATATTTCCATAAAATGATTTATTATTAAATTCATATTTCCAAACTTGTCTAACTAATCCTTTTTCATTATGTTCCCAAATAGTACAATTGGCATCTAATTGAATTGGTGAATCATCAAGTATAATTATTTTATCATTATTTTGAGTAAATTTTTTTTGTAACATTTCTCCAAATTCAGATTTTGATTTATCAAAGTATAAACATGGAAATGGAATTAAAGAATTACATAATGCTAAATATGATGTAATTAATGTTAGATGTGGAGCAGCTGGATTTTGAACAATAAATTTAGTAGAAATACTTTTATCTTTAAAATTTGGTTGATACTTAAGTATCTTAACTTCTTCTTCTTTAAATCCTTTAGTTAAATATGGTGATTGTAAACTATCATCTAATGTATTCTGTTCTGTCATAAGTTCTGTCATAATAATATAACTCCAAGAATACATATAAATAGATGTAATAATAAATTTACACCAACAAAAAAGTATTTAAACAAGTAAAAACTAGTTATATTATGACTGATATTATAAATTATGATTTGATTAATGAAATTTTAACAAAAATTGATTTTGATAAAAAAGAGATATCAATTTATCTATCATCTTTAGAATTAGGAGAAGCGCCTGCCTCAACAATTGCAAAAAAAGCAAATATACAACGAGAATTAACTTATGTTGTATTAAAAAGGCTTGAGCAAAAAGGTGTTGCATCACATACAACTAAAGATTATAAAAAATATTATTGTGTTGTAAATCCAGAAGAATTAGTTAAACAATTAGAGGAGAAAATATATTTGTTAAAAAAAGTAATTCCAGATTTAAACGAAATAAAACAAAAAGTTTCAGTTAAAAAACCATCAAGTAAATCTTTTCAGGGAGTTGAAGGAATAAAATCAATATTAAATCTAATCTTAAACTATTATGAAAAAAATCCAAATGAAAAAGAGATATTAGGATTTGGACCATCAGGATATTTTGAGGAATTATTAAAATACTCATTACCTCATTTTATTAATAGAAGAAAAGAATTAAAAGTAAACTTTAAAGCTGTATATGATGAATCAAAAAAAGCAATTGAAAAAAAAAAGTTACCCTATTCAGAAATAAGATTTTCCAACCAAGTTGATTCGCCAAGTTTTACACTTATATTTCCAAATCATGTTGTAACAATTATGTTTAATGAAGAACCATTAGCACTTTTAGTTGAATCAAAAGAAATTTATCAAAGTTATCTTAAACATTTTGATGTGTTATGGAAAAATTCTAAAAAATAAGAATTATCAAAATAACAAATTTTTTTAAAATTCATAAAACTATTAATTCTTAACCTTTATAAACTAATTTTAATTAATTATATTATGAAAAGTCAATTAGACGATAAATCCAAAGAAACTTTAACAAAACAAGGTTATTCTGTAATAGGTGACCATTCTGTTGTTAAAGTATGTGGATGGACTAAAAATACTCTTAAAGGAAAAGGAGGATGTTATAAATTAAAATTCTATGGTATTAAATCACACAAATGTATGCAGATGTCAACTTCTGTATCTTGTGCTAATAGATGTAGTTTTTGTTGGAGAGATTACAAATCACCAGTATCCAAAGATTGGGATTGGGGAGTGGACGACCCTACCTTTATTTTAGATGAATCTTTAAAGGCTCACCACAAACAGCTTGTAGGATTCAAAGGTCGTGATGCAACACCAAAAAAACTATACGAACAATCAACAGATGTGGCGCACGTTGCACTTTCCTTAACTGGGGAACCAATCGCATATCCAAGAATGAATGAGATGGTCGAAGACTTTCATAGTAGAAACATTTCAACATTCATTGTAACAAACGCGCAATTCCCAGATTGTATTAGAACATTATATCCAATCACTCAATTATATGCTAGTATGGATGGACCAAATCCAAAAACTTTAAAGGAATTAGATGTTCCATTATTTAAAAATTACTGGGAAAGATTTATTCAAAGTTTAGATTATCTAGCAATGAGAAATGATAGAACAGCAATAAGGATTACATGTGTAAAAGGAATTAATATGATAGACCCACAAGGATACGCTAAATTAATTCAAAGAGCAGATGCAGACTTAGTAGAAGTTAAATCATATATGTTCGTAGGAGCAAGTCAAGATAGACTAAAATTTGAAAATATGCCAAAATGTGAAGAAATAAAAGTATTTACACATCAAATCTTAGAATATTTACCAGAATATGAATATATCTCACATCACGACTCAAGTAGAGTATCTCTATTTGCTAAAAAGACTTTTGAAAAACAAACTTGGATAGACTATCCAAAGTTTATGTTGGATTTTCCAAAACAATTAGAAGATTTTAAAAAGATTGATTTTAAATCTGTGGAATTTAAACATAGGGACGACCCAGTGGAAGATAGAAGTTATTTAGTTTAACTTTATCTATTTCATTTTTCTATTATTTGTTAATAAATAAGCAATTTTTTCATTTAATAAATTAATATATTTGTTTAATTCATTAATGTTGTATGATTATTTTCACCTTCATATTTATCCAAATAGCCGCTATTGTGGATAATAATATGCCTTGATGTCATCATTTTATTAAAAAATAATTTTTCTTTTTTATTTTCAATATATATTGATATATTTTTTGATAGTTATAATTTATAAATGACAAAATTATAATATATTTATAATGAATGAGTTAGAAATTAAATTATTTAAACCGATGGATGAATCAAAAAGAATTCTACTAGATTCAATGGGTTTAGAAAATATTTATTATTATACTCTTTACGTACAACCAATTGTGAGTTTACAATATGATTCTCTAATTAAAAAATTTGAGTTTTTATTCAGGGCTTTTGACAAGTTTGATAAAGTAATTTCTCCACTTGAAATATTTTCAGAAAAAAGAACTCATGAAGATTTAAAAAAATTAGATTTACTTGTATTTGAAAATGCAATGAGTTTATTATCTATCAACAAGGATTCCTTATGTGATGCTTATATGGCATCTATTAATGTTTCAGAAGCATCTATTGAGGATTCAAGTGAATATCTTGATAATATTGAACAAATTAGAATTGATTATGGTATAGAACCAAAAAATATTTGTTTAGAATTAACTGAAAAAGCATATGATGGGATTGGCGAGTTTACAAATAAATCTTTACTTTTAAAGTATTTTTTAGCTGTTGATGATTTTGGGTCTAAACATAGTGCAACTGGATTAGTGTTACATGGTTTATTAAATTCAATTCCAGAAGGTATGGCTGATCATATAATTGTAAAATTAGATATGTTTTATGTAAAAAATTTAGATAATTCTACAGTAATTTATAGTGATATTATTCGTGGAGTTTATCATACATTTCTTGGTTTTAAAAAATATAAGGGATTAAAATTAGTTGCAGAGGGTGCTAGAGATTTAGAGTCAACAATGGGACTTAAATCTAATCGTGTTGATTTCGTCCAATCATTTTTCACAGGGGAACCGATGGAATTTAATGAAAATTATAAACAACCGATTTATTCAAAAAAAGTACCACAATTATCTTTTGATTTTGAATAATAATTTACACACCTTTGATATTTTAATTCCTTTATTTGTTTCTTCATTTAAAATTTCATGTTTTGATGCTAAATACAAATTTGTATCTTTATCTTACAAATTTAAATAAATTAGATAGTCTAATTCAGGAATAAATTTAGCATTAAATATTTCAAAATATCTTCTAGTTAAAACTCCTTCTTGTCCAGGTCTATCAGTTACTGCATAACTAATCTGGGTGTCAATTTTTGTAATTACTACATTTTTTCTAACTAATCTAGAAAAAATTTTTTCTTCTTTAACAAATTCTTCTTCTAATTCTCTGAACGGGTCAATATCTCTATCAATTTTTTTTAAGAACCACTCTCTAAAAGAATCGATATTATCAAAATTTGTGGTAAATCTTAAATCATCTCCATTTTCATATTTTAAAACAATTGTGTCTAAAAACTTTTTCGCATTTGAATTAAATTCTAAACCTCCTCCAAATGGCGTATATACAATATTACCTTTTTCTTTTCTTATTTAAACATAATAAATATTTATCATCTAACATTATATTTACAAGTCCAGCACAACTTATCCTAATACTATTCATTAATATTTCATATTATCATTATTTATATATTTTTGTATTTATTGAGATTTATACTAGTTTATCACATTTTAAACTTTTTTTAAATAACTCCTAACCTTTATAAACAAATAAAAATTAATTTTACTATGGTAAGTCTAACAGAGAAAATTAAATTAAAAAAATTTATTAATAATCTTAAAGCAACAAGGGGGAGACACACTGAACTAATTTCAGTATATTTACCTCCTGGATCAGATTTAACTAAAATGATTCAAACACTTCAAGACGAACAAGGAACAGCAACTAATATTAAAGATAAAAATACTGGTAAATCTGTACAACAAGCACTTGAAAGAATGATTAGAACAATGAGAGTAATTGATACAACTCCTACAAACGGATTAGCTATTTTCTCTGGAAATGTGTCACAAAAGGACAATGTTCAAGATTTCCAAGTATTTTGGATTGAACCACCTGAACCAGTTCCTTTAAAGTTATATAGATGTGAACAAAGGTTTGTAACATCTCATCTTGAAACAATGAATGCAAATGAATCAACATACGCTTTAATTGCAATCGATAAAGGAGAAGCAACAGTAGGATTACTAGTAGGATCATCTTTAAAAGTAGTTAAAAATATGAATTCAACAGTTCCTGGTAAATTTAAAGCGGGAGGACAATCTGCACAAAGATTTGCAAGAATCCGTGAAGGTGCAGCAATTGAGTTCTATAAACGTGTAGCTGATGTATGTATTCAAGAATTTACTTTTATGAAAGAACTAAAAGGAATCATCATTGGTGGACCTGGAACTACTAAAGTAAACTTTGCTGATGGAAATTATCTAAATCAACAAATGAAAGATAAAATTTTAGGAATTAAAGATATTACATACACAAACGCATTTGGATTAAAAGAATTATTAGATGTGTCCGCAGATTTACTTGCTGATACTGAAGTGATGATGGAAAGAAAAGCGTTACAAAAATTCTTCGATACTTTAGGAAAGAATACAAACATGGTAGTTTATGGTATGAAAAACACAATCGCTGCATTAAAAATTGGAGCAATTGAAGATTTGATTGTAATTGATGGTTGTTGTACTGATGCAGAATTAGACACATTATGTGCATTGCAAGAAGAAACAAGAGCGCACCTAAAATTACTAACTGACAAAACTCCAGAAGGAGTTCAAATGAAAGGACTTACTGGAATTGGTGGAATTTTACGTTATCCAATCGAAAACTAGTTTTCGAAGGGATTTAATTATAAATTATTATTAATAATTTTCAATTCATTCTTTTAATTTTTATTTTCTTCAATATATCTTTTTGTATATCTTATACATTCTTCGTCTTCATAACCAGTTATAAGTTTTAAATATCTAACATAAACTGAACTGATATATTCAACATTACTTATTCCTGTAATTTCTAATATTCTTCCATAAATAAAATAATTTTCAGCATCAGTAGGATTAAACTCAATTATTTTTTTAATATTTGGTATAGCTTTTTCATAATTATCTAGGACCTTTATCACAAAAAAATTATAATTATTATAAAAATCATATCCATTAGGATTTAATTTAATTGATTCTTTAAAATTTTGCTCTGCCTTCTCATTTTCTCTAAATATTTTAAATAAAATAATTCCGTAATTGTTATAAAATATTGAAAAAATCATATTTTCATCACAATTTTTTAAATAATAACTTTTTTCAAGAATTACTGGAATTATATTGAATTTTTCCCGATACTCTTCATTTGAGTAAATTAATTTATCAAATCTCCTCTGTCCATACATAGTTTCAAAATTCAAATTCAATTTTTTATTTATATATCTTACAAATACGTGACATGGGAGTAGAACTAATGTAAATTGATTTAATCCAAATCCTAACATTTGAAAAATAGATAAAAAGTACATTGAATAATCTCTACAAACTCCTACCTTTAAAAATTCCATATTATTGGATAATTTATCTAAATATGTGACGTTTTTATCTTTATAATCTTCTACTAAAATTTCATTATTTTTATTGATTATAGGATTTTTGATCATATTTAAGTTAGAAAATTCCTTTAATGTATCACCATCGTTAATTTTAACATATTTATTTAATTGTTTTAATATTTCTTTTAAAATTTTAAAAATAATGTCTTTCTCATTCTCAATAGTAATTTGATTTAGTAATTTTAAGTCGTCAATTCGATTTTTAATAATCAAACAAATATGTTTAGTATCGGCTGCTGACATATTCCACTCTTTTTGTGTCACTTTACAATTTGTTGAATAATTATACATATTAACAAGTTCTAATTCTTTTTCTAAAAATTCAAAAAAATAAGTTTGTTCAAATTCTAAAGGAATTAATTTTAAATCAAGTTCTGTACTCATAATATTTATATTAAATTAATACTTATAAAATTATTGTGTATAACTAAAAATATAATTATTTAGTTAAAGAAAAATCAGATAAACAAGCGAAGCCAAATTTATATTATTTCAAACTTCTTTTTCAGTTTTTTTCAAGAATGAATGATTTTCGTATGTCGATTATAGTATATATATCTCGATATACTAAAATTGTTTATTATTGGTAAAATCTGGAAAATCGTGAAAGCAAGATAAAAAATAATAAAATAATATATAATCTAAAGAACTAAAAATAATACAACTTGAAACAATCCAACAACAAACCCAATAACTGCTCCAAGATATTCAATATGTGTAAACTCTTTTTTTGCAACCTTTAAAATGATTTTCTCAACATTTCTAGTATCATAACTTAAAATCTTCTTCTCAACAATTTGTTTAATATCAAAGTTCTCCTCCATATGTCCAACAAGTTCATCACCAATCTTTAAAATAATATCATCTGCTTCTTTTTCTAAAACATTTTTAATAATTGGTTCTGCAATCATCTTCATCATAACTGGAACATTATCTAAAATCTTTGTAGAAATAATTGGAATTACTCTTTTCTTTATTTTTTCAATATTTTCAGGTTCACTAAATGCTGCACCAATATCTTTGTGAGAAATAAAATATTCATCAACAACTTCAGCAATTTTTCTTGCTAAAATATTTTTTCTTTTTGGAATCACTCCAACAAACTTAAAACCTAAAACATTAATAAGTTTATAAGGTCTAAACAGTGAACGAATTGCAACCCAATTTGTAAACCATCCAAGACCAGCAGACACAACTGGAATCATACTTAAAATAATAATTTCTTTACTCATAAATATTAAATAATCTTTGAGATTATTAAACTTTGTGTTCTTTACCTTTTTTAAGTAAAACAAATCTTTAAATACGTTTTTTTTAAGTTTTCATTATGATTAAAAAAATTTCTCAATTATTGTTTGTATCTTTATTATTAGTAGCAAGTGGATATTCAGAATCAAACGGTGTTTGGCATGATGCTAAAGACGTGCGAGCTGGAGTTTTCGGGTCAGATGAAGTTACATCTGGATTTATATTTGAAAATCAATTAACAATTAATTCTTTTTCAAATTTAGTAAATTCTCAATTAAACTTTAAATCTTTAAACGTAAACTATTGGAGTATTGGAAAAACTGCAACTTCAAATGATTTTATAATAAATAAAGAAGGTTCAACAAACACTTTCACAATTCTATCAAACGAAAACATAGGAATTGGAACAAATGCGCCAACAGAAAAACTACATGTAATTGGAAACACAATTTTATTAGAAACAAATACTGATTCAAGTTCATTTTTAAAACTAAATTCAGGAGCAACAACGTCACAATCATCAGGAATTGAATTACTTGATAGAGGAATTTCAATGTGGACTATTGGAAAAGATTCTTCTAATACATTTAGAATCGATGATAGTTTAGGAAATAATAAATTTTCAATTAATAATTTAGGTAATACTGGATTTGGAATTTTAAACCCTACTGAAAAATTAGACGTACTAGGAAATATTAAATCTACTGGAACGATTTCATCAGTAACATTAAACACAAACACAATCACATCAGCTAATCCTTTTATTACAATTTCAAAACCAATTAATACAAATACAATCTCAAACACTGGAAACATTAATACTGATTCAGTATCAACTACTTCAATTACAACAAATGCAATCACAACAAATGAGATTACAACTAATATAATTAAATCAAATATTGGACAAAATGTAATTATTCAATTAGGATAATTAATTATTTTAATAATCATTAAATAAATAAATCATTAAATAAATCAATAAATAAATCAAAATGGAAAATTCAAAAACAGAAAATAATAATTTTGTAGTACTAGGAATAATTTTATTAGTGTTAGTTATATTTTTATTTGTATCTCAAACTTCAATATTTAAATTTTCACAAGATGAGACGAACTTATATTCAAGTTCAAAAATTGAAAAAGTTACAGAAAAAATAATTATAAATCCTTGTGAAGGATTAAGTGGTGAATCTTTAAACTTTTGTGAATTAAAAAATCAAAAATGTGAAACTGATACTTGTTACTTTCAAAAAGCTCAAATTAACAAAGATGAATCAATTTGTTTTGAAATCAAAGATGAAAATTTACGTGTTGGATGTTCAGTTGTACAAACTGAAACAAAAGTTTTTGTAAATTCAGTTAAAAATAATGACATAACTATCTGTAATTCTTTAACAAATAATAGAGTAGATGATTGTCGTGATAATTATTATTTATCACAAAAGTATAACTATGGAAATACTAGTTTATGTAATAGTATTAAAAATCAAGAATTATTAACAAGGTGTTTAGAATAAAATGATTCAATCTAATTTACTCTCAAAATTCGCAAATTTATTAATTCTAATATTCACTTTATCTTTAGTATCTCAAATTTCATACGGAGCAGAAATTTGTGGTGTTGAAATAAGTGAACCTTGGTTTCAAGTATTAGATAATTCAGGAAATCCAGTACTTACAATTGATAATGAGGGTGATATGTTTATCTTGGGACAAGACCACACACTCAACAACAAAGCAACACAATCAACATTTGAAATAGAATCAATATTTTTTAATTCTGTAACAAGTAACTATAATTCAATTTCTGATAACTTAGGTTCAATTCCCTCTATCCAAGGATTAGAAATTAAAAATACACTTGGAACAACAACTGCATTACTTGGAAAAGATAATACAATCTATTCAAAAGGAAGTGTTGTAGCGCAAGGAGCACAGGCTGCATGTTTACCTGATGGAAATTATTGTCAAAACACAGACATTAGAGAATATAGAAATTATTTTTGTGACGTAACTGGATTAAATACTGGTTCTTGTACATATACATCATCTTCACAATTTAGTTGTTCATCTCAAAATTATGACTTTTGTTCTGGGCCAGATAATAAAGATGTATATGAAAAACAATTTACTTGTAGTGGTTCAGGTTGTAGTTCATCAGACGAGTGGCTTAAAACTTGTCCAAGTAGTTCTACAAGTCTTGGAACTTGGGGATGTTTTGATATAACTACAAAATCAAGAGCAAATATATATTATTCTCCATCATGTTCACTTGGTTCATGTGGACTTAGTGATGCAACTGTAACTGAGACTCAAAGCTGCCCAGGTGGACAAGTGTGTGGAGGTGGAAGTTGTAGTCCTGGAGCATCTTGTAGTTTTGGAATTGCTCATTTAGGAACTGATAGATTATACAAAGATAGTAGTGTACCTTATGGAAGTAGTTGTTCATCTCAAATTAGAAGTTGTTTTGATGGAACTTTATCCGGTTCAAATTCATACACTGACACATCTTGTTCTGTACAAGCATGTATTGATTCCTCCTGGGGACCTTCACAATCATCAGTTTGTTCTGGAGAAAGTTTTACACAAACAAGTAACTGTGGAACTACAAGAACTGTGTCTGGTACAAGTACTAGAGGTGTATGTGCACCATCTCCATCCGCAGATAATTGTGCATATGGTGTAGGCCATGGAAATTCACAAATATTTTATATATCTACAAGTGTACCATTTAACAGTGTGTGTTACGCACAGATGCGTACATGTGATGATGGGGACTTATCGGGAAGTTATACTGCAACATCTTGTAGTGTACAATCTTGTAATTCAAATAGTTGGAGTCCATCCCAAGTAAACACTTGTTCAACTGACACTTTTACACAAACAAATGAATGTGGTGATACAAGAACTATATCTGGTACAAAATCTTGCGTTCCAGTAATTAATGGAGTTTGTGGTGGGGCGAGTTGTTCTTGTGGTTCAGGTAGTTCATCAAGTTGTAAAAGTGAATTTGATAATACTTTTCCAAGAGGATATAATTGGATGTGGAGTTGTTCTGGTTCTGATGGTGGAAGTTCTATGTCTTGTAATACTTGGACTGCTTGTTTTACTGGTGATGAATTAGTTAAAACTTTATCTGGTGAAATTGAAATTTCAAAAATTAAAGTTGGTGATATAATAATATCTTATGATGAAAAAACTAATACTTTTGTTGAAAATGAAGTTGATCAATTATTAGTTCATGATGGTAATACTAGACCTGTCAATAATTTTGAAAAAGATCCAATTTTAGAATTGGTTATTGAAACAAATGGAATTGAAAAAATAACAAAAGTTACAGCAAATCACTTATATCTAGATTTAGAAAATAAAAAATATAAACAAATTCGAAAATTTAATATTGGAGATAAATTAACTTCAATAAATGGAGTTGGAATAATTAAATCAATGAATAAATTAGATTTAATTGCTATTGTATATAATTTACATATGAAAAATAAACCAAATAATTATTTAGTAAATGGTATTGTTGTCCATAATGAAAAACAATGTCCTGGTGGGGAAATCTGTTAATATTTTATTAGTGTATTTATCTTAAATATTTTATAACTTTTATGTATTAATATTAGATATATTAATATCCTATATACTATTTTTATTTTCAATAAAAATATAATTAAAATTTAGAATTAAAAATTAAAAAGTTTCTTTTTGATTTTCAAACTACGTACAAAAGAAAACTCACGTAATTTCTTTTCAATAACTTCAACATGATTTCCTTCTTCTAATGTTAAAGTCATACTTGTATCTCCATTTCTTAATACTTTAGAATTAATAGAATTAATTGATACATTTCTACTTGCAAATAAATTTAAAATATCCATAAGTAATCCAATTTTATCAGTTAAAACTAATTCAAAAACAATTTCTTTTGTTTTCATCTCTTTCCACTTTAATCCGATTTTTTCATTAATTGTAAACTTTGCATTATCACATTCAACACTATGGACAACAATTTCTTTATCTTTACCTTTTCCTCCAATAACTCCTACAATTTCTTCATTATATTTAAACTCGCAACACCCAGCTTTTCTGGACTTTTTAAAATCTGATAAACTTTTAATTTTTAATTTTAAAGTTGAAAATAATTCATCATCGACAGTAATATTTGCCGGTCCAGATTTTTTTAAATGTAATGTATTACGAATTTTAATTCTAGCTTTATTTGTAACAACAAACTTTAACCATTTTTCAGAAGGTTTTCCATTCTGATTTGTAATAATTTCTACAATATCTCCTGATTTTAAAGATTTATCTAATGTACACATTGCACCATTAACCTTTCCTTTAAGTGCACGTTCTCCAATCTCTGTGTGAACGCTGTATGCAAAATCTAATACTGTTGCATTTTCTGGTAAAACGATTACATCATTTTTAGGAGTAAATAGAAACATTTCATCTTCAAAAAAATCAAAACGTAATAACTTCATAAACTCATCATTATCTTTATGTTCTTTCTCCCAAAGCATAACTTCTCGCAGCCATGCAATCTTTTTCTCAAACTTTTTATCTTCTTTTAATGATTTATATCTCCAGTGTGCAGCAACTCCAAATTCAGCCAGTTTGTGCATATCTTCAGTTCTAATTTGAATCTCAACTGGACAATTAATTGCTTTTGAGAAAATTGTAGTGTGAATTGACTGATAACCATTTAATTTAGGATTTGCAATATAATCTTTTAATCTATCTGGAAATGCTTGGAACTTTTCATGGATATGTCCAAGTAAAGTATAACAATCAGAAATACTTCCTACAGTAATTCTAATAGCATATAAATCATAAATATCTTCAAAAGTTTTAGCATTATCTTTAATCTTTTTATAGATTGAATAAAAATTTTTAGGACGACCTAATACAGTTTTATATGAAAATTTATTAATGTCTAAAACTTTTTTAATTTCATCAACTGCTTTATTTAAAACTTCTTCACGATCAGACCTTGTCATATGAACTTTTTCCTTAACAAATTGGTACATATCTGGATTAATGTATTTAAATGATAAATCTTCAAGTTCCCATTTAATTGAATAAAGTCCAATTTTTTGAGCAATTGGTGCATAAATTAACATAGTTTCTTTTGCAATTCTTTCTTTTTTATCAGGTCTCATAACTCCAAGTGTACGCATATTATGTAATCTATCACATAACTTAATAACTAAAATTCTAATATCTTTAGCACTTGCAAGTAAAACTTTACGTAACGCTTCAATTTTTTGATCAGATTTATTTTTAGCAAACCCATCAATTTTTGTAAGTCCATCAACAATTAATCCAACTTCTTCACCAAATTTTTCTTTAATTTCTCCTGAAGTAATTTCTGTATCTTCAACAACATCATGTAATAAAGCAGCTAAAATTGAAATAGTATCAAGTCCTAAACTGTGTACCATTGTTGCAACAGCTAGTGGGTGTGAAATGTATGGTTCTCCTGTGGCTCTATTTTGTAGCCTGTGCGCCTTTTTAGCATATTCATAAGTAATTCTAATTGTTTTTTTATCAAACTCAGGTTTTATAATTCCATAAAATTTTTCAAAATCTAAATCTATATCTTTGATGGTTTTTATTTTATTTTCTTCAGTCATTTTATTTAATTTAATTTTTGTATTTTAGTTAATAAATCATCTCGCAACTATCATCACTTAATCCTTGAGATAACTCTTGGATTTTTTCTATAATAATATATAGGTTTTTGGAGTTATTAAACTTATTGTTCATAATATACTCTTTTCCATTAACAATTTCATCTCTTAATTCTTCATATTTCTCTACTTGATAAACTCCATTCCCAACATTACTCCACACATCATTAGAACAAACTTGAGTAAATTCTGATACTGAAATTAAATATTCAACTTTATTTTCATAAAATTCAAAAATAGATTGTGTTGATTCAATTACTAAATTTTGTCCACATTCAAATGTAGTAGGATTAGAAAAAACAGCCATTGTCGGCATTGATAAAGGTTTAGAATCAAATACTTGTTCTCTATAATCTATAAAATCATATTCAAATTTTTCATCATATCTATCTGTATAAATTAATTTCCCAGACATAAACTCATCACTATCTCCAATAAACTGCAAGTGATATGAATCAACATTTAACTCATCAAGCATTAAACCTAAAGTTGAACTATCATAATCTGACACAAACATAATACTTTGAATATCTTTCTCTCTGATTAAATCATTATAACTTGAAGAACTTACACTTGAAAAATCTAATTGAGATAAACTTAAACTATTTCTATATGCTGAATCTGAAAACTTTTTACTTAATAATTTAGTAATTTCAGAATTAGAATCAAAAACAATTAAATTCTTTTTTGAGATTATTGCCATCATATTAGTAACTTTAAAAGGAGTTCTAAAGTTTTCAACAGCAAGATATGTAAATGACACATCTCCTTCCTCAATCACTGTCATAAATGTAGGAATATTTTTTAAAAAATCAACATTGTCATCAATTTTTTCATTAATAGAAAGTAAAGGTAATCCATTATTACAAATAATTTCAACACGACTATCTTTAAAAAATGTATCCAAAGGTTGAATGTAATTTTCTTCATATCCAGTAGATTTTCCAGCTTTTAATAAAACATTAGATAAAGCAGATTTTACTTCAATATAATATTTAGTTTCTTCATTCTCACTGTACGTTCCAATAATATTATATGCGATATAAAGAAAAAAAGTTCCAATAATAATCATAAAAAGCCACGACAAAGAAATTTGTATATTTGCTCTTTTATCAAATTTTTCATTAAACATAAAATAATAGTAAAATTATAGTTTATATACTCATATTGTCATTTAAATGTAATACTACTATTACTCTATTTTTAAAATAAAATTTATTTTAATTTTTAAAAATATATCTCTATTCTTATTTAGAATGAGGGTCAATATTTGATTCTTTATATTCAATTCCTTTCATAATAAATCCTAAAAAATTTTCAGCTTCAACAACATCCATACTAAACGCTGCAGCAAATTCAACAGCTTCAACTTTTTTTCCAGAAGTTAGAAACTTTGATATCTTTTCTGCTTTGTCTGGTTCAGACAATTTGTACTTAATAACTATTTTATCAAAATTTTCTTTTAATTCTTTTAATTCCATACATAAAATTAACATATATATTTATATAAAGTTTATCATAAAGTAAATTATGAAAAACCAAACAAATGAAATAATATCAAATAACTTATTTATTAAAAATACTTTTATTTTTTCATTTATTTTATTATTAATTGATATAATTACAAAATATATTTTCACAAACAAATTTTTTTTTGAAAATTCATTAATATATATACAATACTCTGAAAACCGTGGTTCTGCATTCTCAATGTTCTCAAACTTTGATTATTATAATTATCTAATTGTAATCTTATCATTATTTGTATTATATTATTTATATAAAAATATAACTGAATTTAATATAAATAAAATTACTAGATTCTCTTATTATTTATTAATAGCAGGAATTATTGGAAACTTATTTGATAGAATAATTTTTGGATATGTTAAAGATTTTATAGGTTTAAAATATTTATTTATATTTAACATTGCTGATGCGTATTTAACTTTTGCTGTGTTGATGTTTATTTATGTAGAATTGAGAAATTCTTCATTTCTCTCTGATAAATAATTACAAACTTTTAAAAAGATAAAATTTGATTTTTTGGTATGAATGATCAAATAGAAGTTATAGGAAAAACATCCTCAGTACTAGACTATAACTTGAATGAACAATATTTAAATGTACGTAAAATTATTATTACATCAGATGAAATAATATCTTCTTTTGAAGATGTTGGCGCGAATGATGTATTTGAAAAACTTTCAAATTCAACAGCTGAAAGTTATTCATCAAATCTTCGTTCAGCAATTGATAGTGGGATTTTAGATTCTACAATAACTTCAGAATTATACAAAGAAATTACTGGACTACTTCCAAAAATTTGTGATACAATGATGGACATCCAACTTCAAGGATATAATTTTATGAATTCAGTATCAAATTCTAAATTTAATTTAACTCTACGTTGTGAATCTTTTACAATCACAAAGTACTATGAAGAAAGAGGAGGATTTCTTTCTGCAATTAGAAGTTTAATTTTAGATTATTTAGAATTTTTTGGAAACGTTAATAGATTAAAAAGATTAAAAGATTTTCAAATAGAAATTTATGAATCTGAGGATATATACAAACACATTTTTTTAAAAAAAGATGGTTCAAAATTAATTTTAGCATCAAATTTCGGATTTTCAAAATCAACTCCAATTGATTTTGTAACTGGTTGCGAATTTTATTTTTCAACAGGGGAAGGATTTAATTTTTTTAGAAACTCTCAAACAAGTGCAATCCTAAGAGAACACAATCATCTAGTTGAAAGTCCAATTCAAACAAGAGATAAAATTCTTTCAGATAGTGAATTAATTAGTATTAATGATAAAACTAAACATATTTCTGATGCAGTAATTGAATTAGAACTTACAAAAAAAGGAAAATTAAAAATATTAAATGTGTCCGTTCTTGAAAACACAATAACAAATGGAACTGATAATGGATTTTTCATAAATAAATCAACTAAAAATTATAATAGAATTTCTTTAATCACAATCAGAGATGATTTAACTGAGGAAATGCCAAATCCAAAATATTTATTATTAAGAAATCCAAATGAAATTAAAAATTTTCTAAAAGACCCATTATGTTTAAAACATATTGATGGACTTGTTTTTACAGAAAACTTTTATTTACCTATTTTGGATTCCTTTGGAGAATCAAATGATATTGATATTATTTATCATAAAACTGAATTAAACAAATCATTAGATATAGAATTAAATAGAACAGAAGTATTAATTGGAACTAAAACAAATAGAGTTAATTTAAATCCATTTAATAATATTATTGACGAAAAAAATAAAAAGAGAGATTTAAATTTAGAAAGATTAAATCAAGCAGACTTATCAACACCACAACACGTAATAGAGCAAACAAGAATGGAACACCAATCAGTAAATCAAATAACAGAAAGCTTAATTTCAAGTCCAAATTCATCAATGAATTCAAGCGCAAGTCCATATGGAACATCAATGCCAAGAAGTGAACCTGGTAAAAAATTATCAGCAATTGACATGTTAATGCATGCGGCAGAAAGTAAATTATCAGCGCCACAACCAGGACAAGTAGCAGCTCCAGTTGCAGCAGCTGCCGTAGCATCGCAAGCTCCAGTATATGCGCCAGTCCCTGTACCTTTACCAAGAAGTGAACCTGGTAAAAAATTATCAGCAATTGATATGTTAATGCACGCGGCAGAAAACAAGCCTGTAGCACCACCTCAACCAGTAGCACCTCCTCAACCTGTAACTCCACCAGTCGAGCAATTTCAACCAGAACCAGTAGTACAAACATACTCTGAACCTGTTCAAACATACAATGCGCCAGAACCTACACAATCAACTCAAACTGCTCAAGAAGAAACTGGGATGGTTGACCATTTTGCAATGTACGAAGAATCAGCAGAACAAACAACAACACAGCAACCTGAATATGTAAGTACTGAACAAAACGTACACAATGAAGTATTAAATCGTGAAATGGTTGAAGATGTTGCTGATGAAATGATTGTTGATACCTTTCAAGCATCTAAACCTTCCTTTCAAGAGAATTCATATAATCAAGAACAACAAGTTGAACAACATATTGGGCAACCAATTAATCAAAATTATAATAATCAAATTCCACAAGAATTAGAAGAAGATTTATCTGAAATTGAACATGAAATGGAAGAAGTTGACACATTTGAAGAAGAAGAATTAACTCAACTACATCAAATTGAACAAACTAATAATCAATACTCTCAAACAAGCGAGACAGTACAAACGCAAACACAAACTCAAGCGCTACCACAAGTTGACATTGAAAGATATAATGATATAATCTCAACTAAATTAATTACATTACCAAACATTGAATCTTCTGCATACTTTGTAGACTCAAGTAATGTTGCAGATATTACAACACAAGCAGAATTATTTTATCTAACTCCAACAGATGAAGATTTAGAGAATGATGGATTAAGTTATATTATTCCGATGGGAGTATCTGAAACTTATTCAGACAAACACAACTACATTGTAAATTCAGCAAATGATTACTTTTTATTAGAAAAAGAACAAAAATTAAATTTATTTATTAATTTATCATACATTGATGAATCAATTAAAGAAAACTTTTTAGAAAAATGTTTAGGACATTGTAACTCTGCATATATTGTATGTTTAAAACAAGACTTAGCATTAATTGAAAAATATATAAATAAAATAACTGGTATCTTTGTAAAAGATTTAATTGACAAAGATGATTTATATCAAACTGAAACTACAGTTTTAAGTTATGAGAAGAAGTATCTTATGAAAACATTTTAATTTTTCATAAAATATTTTTTTTTAATTTAATTTTTAATAAAAATAATAATTAATTAAAATTAATTAATTATTTAGAATTAATAATCTCATAGAAGAATTTATCTCCTAAACTTCCCATTAAACTTTGTTCTGTAGTTCTAAAAATAATACATCCATTATCTTTATTATATTCTACAACATTTGATTCTGAATCTGAATTAAAGAAAATATATTTAACTTCTTTTGTTGAATCATCACAACTCAAATCATCAGACGACACGATATCTTCAAGTGCATTTAACTTAATCCCATAAATATAATTAATAGTTGGAAATAATCTCCCTGACACTTTAACAACTGCTCCATTACTAGAATCTGGTGATGAGAAAATAAACTTAAACTTTTTAGTATCTAAAAATTCTTCTCTTGAAATTTGAACTTCATAATCCATTTTTTTAATATCTGCGATTGAATTATATAATCTAATTGTATGCTCAGCTCCATTTTCTTCAAATTTATACTTATACAGATTAACCTTTAAACTTTTATCTTTAACAAGTACAGCTTCATTTTCAGATGACTCTTCAACTTTAACTTCTTCTTTTTTTACCTCAACTGGAGCTTCAACTTTTTTCTCAACTACTTTTTCTACAACTTTAACTTCTTCAACTTTTACAGGTTCAGATTTAATTGGTTCTACATTTAACTTTTCAGTTTCATCATTAATATTGCTAGTAACAATATTTCCATTAATATTTGTATCTTTCTCGGATTCAGACTCATCCTCAGATTGACTACAACCTGCTGCAAAAATAACACTTAATAAAATTAATAAGATTTTGTATTTCTTCATTGTAGAATTAATTGTATTATTCTGTATATAAATAAGAGGTTGAATTATTGTATAAATACATTTAATAAATTAATTTTATTTAATTATTAATAATCTCTTTTAGATTTAAAATCAACTCATCAAGATTCTTTTGATTATACTCTAAACAAAAATCACCTTCACTTTTAGATAAACTCTCGTATCTTTCTTTTCTAAATTCTTCATAATGATAAACCCATTTATCATTTGAATTACTCAAATCTCTTTTCATTAATCTTTTTAATAATTCAATTTCAGAGATTTTAGTTTCAATAATAATAGTTTTATATTTTTTATTATCTTTAACTAATTGAGTAAATTTTTTTCTAGCTGATTTTTTAATCCCTGAACCATCAATTAAAATATTTTGATTTGAATTAATTAATTCTTTAATTAAATCAATTCTTAATTGTGTAACAAGAATATTGACTTTAGAAATTTTTTCATTTGGATATGAATAATTACTATCTTTAAAATAATTAATTTTATCTTTTAAAAATTCTCTAATTTCATCTCCATTAACTCTACTTAATTCAAAATATTTTAACATCTCTTTTGAAATTGTAGATTTACCAGAACTATTATGTCCAAATAATAAAATTAGATAATTATATTTTTGGTTTTTAACTTTATATTTTTTATCTTTATCCATTTTATTGATTTGTAAATCTAGGATATACTGAATGGATTTTAACTGAATTCATCTGTTGACTTGATTTTTGTAAATTCTCAAATGTTGTAGGTAATGTATACTCTACAAAACTAATTTCTAAATTATTTGAATTTAATAATTCAATTGTTGAAATACTAAACTCTCCAAGTTCATATCCTCCTTTTAACCATGCTGAAAGATTTGTTTGTGGAATAATTTCACAATCTTCTCCTCCAAATAATCCAGTTTCAAAGCAAACTTCGTCTTCTGGAATTACAATTTTATTTTTATACATTACAAGTCCAGATATTTTATATCTTCCAGGAATTAAATTAATTGTTTGATTGTCTTGATTATAATAATCAACATTTACAACATTTATAATATTTTCATCATCTAAATTTTCAAAAATCATAAATCCTTCATCAAACTCTTTTAAAAAACGAAGTGCTCCAAAATCTACACTATTTGGTGTTCGAAACCCAATAGTTAATTTAATTTCTTTACCTGAACTCATCTCCCTTTCTCCTAAATCAATAGGTTCATCAATTTTTGGATTTAAATTATTAATAATAATTTTTTGATGTCCAAACTTTGAAATCTCTAAAGTTCCAGGATTACAATTAAGAGGTAATCTAAATCTTAACTTAGTTGTTGTATCACGTAAATCTTCGCTAACAGAACTATCTCCACCAAGACTTGTTTGAGCAATAAAACATTCACTAATCTCTTTACAAGTAAACATCACAGTAGCATCTTCAACACCGCTTTGTGGCGAGTTTGCATCACGTAATCCATACTTTATTGAATCAATCAAATCAATTGATACAACTTGTGATACAAATTGTGATGGGTCGCAAATTAAACTCTTTTTAGGTTTTGGTAATTCTTCATCAAAACTTGAAGTTGTAAGAACGTAATTATTTTTAAGAGGTTTGTTATGTTTAATGTTTATCTCGATTGGTAAATTAAAAACAAAATTATCATTCTCTTCATCTGATTTAATTTCAAAAATAATTGGTGCAGCAATCTCATAACTTGCTTTGTATTTTGTATAATAAATTGGTAAAAACCCTGCAAACATTTCAGGATTTGGTAATAAAATTGTATCTCCTATTGCTTGTTTAATTCTAAAAAAGATTGGATAAAAAGGTTCAAACGTTGGTGTAACTTTTAAATCTTTAAACTGTTTAAATAATTTTGAATTAGTTTCATCTAAATCTGTATTCTCTGAAATATAATCGTTAGTGTATAAACTATTTGTAGCTTGTACAAATTCACTGTTTCTTAACTCTTCTGGGATTACTCTTTCAACTACATTTGTATTTAAAAATTGTACTCTTGAAACTTCTGAACTTAAAATTTCTTTTAAAGTTTTTTCAACATCGTCCATATACCAAACATCGAAATCATATTTAAAATTTGTTTGAGATTGTGGTGGAAGTAAACTACGAGAATTTGAATCTTGATATGGTCTTAAAATATTCATAACTCTTGTATCCATAAAAGAAGAATTAATTTCAGCTTTGATAATTTCTTTAGCTAAATGATAAGGTACATATAACTTATTATCTACTTTAATTCTAAAATCAGAAATATAATTAACTTCATCTGTTACAACATTTTCAATCTCTAAATTTAATCTTAAATCAACAATAATTTCTCTATCTAAAAAAATAACTCGTGTTTCAATTTCATCTACATCATAATTAACATTATATATGTCTTTAAAATTATTAAATCCATCAAAACAATTTATCTCCATATTTTCATCTAAATATCTTTTAACTTGGGACTTTAAAGAATAGTCAGAATCTGAGTCGTACTCAGGAATATATGTTTTAAAAATTTCATCTGAATCATCATAATAATACCAATATGGCATTTTATTTTTTTCTAAAAAATCAAAACCTTCAGCATATTTATTTAATTCTTTATGATTGTCACGACTTACATACGACATAGGTTTTGGATATAACCATCCTGCCTGAGCACCTAACATCGACACAGCTGATTTAGTTTCAAGAATTAAACAACTCTCAACAAACTCTTTTACATTATTTGTATTTTTTTCATCAGAAAAAATAGGTATGTCTGTAAAACTAGTTGATACTAAAAAAACAAATCCTACAACTAATATAACTCCAATAACAACAAAAATCCCAATTTGACCTTTTACTCTATTAATATTCATAATTTATATCTTCAAAAAATACTTATAAAGATTTGTAATTTAATAAAACTATGAATTTTTATAATTTAATTTATTCATGATTTTTCAAATATTTCATTAACATTTTCATTTAATTTAAAATCTCTATATAATATATATAGAATTTTTTTTAATGTATTAAATTTATATAATTCTAACACTATTCTCTTAAACTTATTCGAAGTAGTAACAAAGCTTATTAAACGATTAATTTGCGATTTGAGTTAGATATTCAAAAATGGAGGAAGAAAAAGAAAAAAAAGCGGCTCAAGGTATTGGTACTTTGATAATTTTTATTGCAATGATTTTAGTTGCTGCAGTAGCTGCTGGGGTTTTAATTCAAACCGCAGCATCACTACAATCTAAATCTTTAGATGTAGGAAAACAAACACAAGAAAAGATTACAACTGATTTAGAGGTAATTCAAGTATACGGTGCAAACGCAACGGATGGAACTCTAGATGGTGGGAATGACACTTTAACTGTAGTTATTAGACTAGGAACAGGAAGTACACCAATTAAATTAAGTGAAACTTCAATTAAATTAGATTCTATGTCATCTATTGATTCATCAAATTATATATATTTTGATGGTGCATATTCTGAATCAAAATATAATTATACTTATGTAATTCAAGGTCCAAATGCTGTTGATGGTTATGTGACACCTGGTGACACTATATCTGTCAGATTTATACTTAAAACTGGTATTCGTATCCATGAATCTCAAAGTTTAACAATTAGAGTAATTCCTAAAAACGGTGCGATTAAACCTGTTGATATGACAATGCCATCGGCATCAATCTATCCAGTTGTACATTTGTACCCTTAAACAAATAATTTAATTTTATAATTAAATTATTCTACTTTTTTTATATATTTATTTTCACAATTAATTAATAGACTTAATAATTTATATTCGACTTAACCCCTTTCTATACCTTAATATTCTACTTTAATAATTAATCAAATTTCTTTAAAAATCAGTAATATTTATAAACCCTTTAAAATTATTAATACTATGAAGGTTCCAAAGGAAATGAAAAGATTTTGCCCAAAGTGTAAAGTACACACAACGCAAAAAGTAAAGAATGAAAAGAACAGAGGAAAAAATAAGACTAATCCTATGACACAATTCTCAAAGATGAGACTTAAGTTAAGAGGTTTATTACAATCCACTGGAAGAGGAAACTCTGGTAAAATGAGTAGAGGAGCTTTAAACTCTTGGAAGCGTTTTAACAAAAAGCACTCAAAAAAGACAGATTTAAGATATACTTGTACAGTTTGTAACAAAACTAATGTTTCATCATCATCAGGATGTAGAACAAAAAAGATTACAGTTGAATAAAGTCTTTTCAATGTTTTTCGAGATTTTTTTAAAAATCTCAAACTTTTTATAATTCTAAACACAAAAATCATATAAACTAATAATTTTATTATTTATTATGGAATTATATATAACTTTATTTTTAACTTTTTTAATTGGAGTTCTTGCAAGTTTTATTGGCGCAATTGTTGGAGGTGGAGGTTTATTATCTATTCCTTTCTTAATGTTTATAGGACTACCACCACAAACTGCAATCGCTACAAATAAATTCGGCTCAGTTGGATTAAGTATTGGTTCTCTTATTAAATTTAAAAAAGAAAATAAAATTGTTTGGAGTTATGTTTTATTTTTTTCAATACTTTCTATTCTTGGTGGGGTAATTGGTGCAAATATTTTATTAAAAATTAATGAAACTTATCTTTCAAATATTATTGGAATTGTATTGTTAGTGTTATTACCTTTTGTATTTTTAAAAAAAGATTTAGGAATTAAAAATAAAACTTCATCAAATGCAAAAAAAGTAATTGGCTCATTTGTATATTTTTTATTAATGATATTTGGTGGTTTTTTTGGTGGGGGGACTGGGATATTAATAATTTCAACATTAATGTACTTTTTTGGATTTAAAATTATTGAGGCAAATGCAACAGACATGGTACCTTGGTTTTTACTTTCAATAATTTCTTTAATTATATTTATGATTTATGGTATTGTTAATTATTATGTAGGATTTATATTATTTTTTGGAATGCTTTTAGGTGGTTATATTGGCGCGCACACAGCGATTAAGAAAGGAGATAAATTTGTAAAAAATTTATTTATTGTATTAATTATAATTTCAAGTATTAAGATTTTATTCTTATAAATTATCTATTTGATATTTTAATTTATTTCTTTAATTTGAAACCTTTATAAAGTATTAACAACTTATTTTTATTAGATAAAAATGGCAAGACTTGCAGTAATTAAAAAAGAGAAATGTAAACCAGATTTGTGTGGTTGGCTTTGTATGAAACAATGTCCAATGAATATGACAGATTCTGATTGTATTTACGAAGATGTTGACAAGAAAGCTGGGATTGATGAAATTTTGTGTACTGGTTGTGGAATTTGTCCAAAAATTTGTCCGTTCGATGCAATTACTATTATTAATTTACCAGAATTAAAAAATGATACACCAATTCATCAATATGGAATTAATGGGTTTAGAATTTTTGATTTACCTTTAATTCAAGATAAAGCAATCACAGGAATTATTGGAAAAAATGGAATTGGTAAATCTTCAGTAATTAATGTATTATCAAATTCAGTTAAAGCAAACTTTGCAAAATTTGGTGGAGATAAACTTAAAGATGAAGATTATTTTAAACATTTAAATAATTTATTTAAAGGTGGAGCTTTACAGAATTATTTCACAAAATTAGAGAAAGGAGAAATTAAAGTTGCATACAAACCGCAACAAATTGTTAATATCCCTCGAGTGTTCAGTGGACCTGTTAAAGATTTATTATTAAAAGTAAATTCTGATATGAACCAAATTGAAGAGATTGTAAAAAAATTAAACATTTTTAAAATTTTAGATAGAGATATTAAAGTTTTATCTGGTGGAGAATTACAAAGAGTTGCAATTTCAGCGTGCCTACTTAAAGAGGGAGCAAATTTTTACGTTCTTGACGAAGTCACAAATTACTTAGATATTTTTGAAAGATTAAATTCAGCAAGAGTAATTAAAGAAACAGCAGAAGGTAAGACAGCATTACTTATTGAACACGATTTAGTTGTATTAGATTATATGACTGATTTTATTAATATCATGTATGGACAACCTGGTGCATATGGAATGTTAACTGGAGTTAAAACATCTAAGAATGGAATTAATATTTATTTAGATGGATACTCTAAAGATGAGAATGTTAGATTTCGTAATAGTTCAATTTCATTTGATAAAGAATCTGTAACAGATAGTCAAAAAATAAAAGTTGTAGCGAAATGGTCTGATAAAGAAGTAAAGGTTGGAGATTTCCATCTTGATATTCAATCAGGAGATGTAATGGAAGGAGAGATTATGGGAATTATTGGAAAGAATGCGCTTGGTAAGACAACGTTTCTAAATGACATATTACAAGAGGGATTTGGACCTGAAGTAGTAATTGCATCAAAACCTCAAATGATTCCAACAGGAGATGAAACAGTAATGGAAAAATTAATGGCGCATAAGAATTACACTGATAACTTTTATCAATTATACGTATTAGACCCATTAAATGTAAAACCATTATTAGAGAAACGAACTGATGAATTATCGGGTGGAGAATTACAAAGATACGCAATCGCAAACACATTGTTAGAGGAAGCGCACGTGTACTTACTTGATGAACCAACTGCATTTTTAGATATTGAAGAAAAATTAAAAATTGCAAAAATGTTAAAGAACTTTATGTCTTTAAGAAACAAATCAGCATTCATTATCGATCACGATTTAGTATTTATGGATTACCTTTCAGACCGTTTATTAGTATTTGATGGAGAACCAGGAATTAAAGGATTATCTCACTCTCCGTTAGCAATGCGTGATGGAAAGAATTTATTCCTAAAAGGTCTAAACATTACATTTAGAAGAG
>JABSQY010000089.1 GCA_013215525.1 Nanoarchaeales archaeon
ATGAATTTATATATTTATTATGGAAAAAAATGATGATATTAACTTTGTTGAACCTTTGATTAATGATTTAGATTATAATTCAAATAATTATATATATTTTATTTGTACATATTTTAAAAGTTTAGATGAATCAGTTGATATTAATTCTTATATTAAATCAATTCGTAAATCAATTACTTATTTAGAAAAACAGTTTAATGATATTTTTTTATTAATTGGGTCTGATGATGATAAATCAATTTTTGTTGAGAAAGAGAATAGAAATTTGTTTAATTGTTTAAACTATTTAGTTGAATTACTTGGAGAGAATGAGTTTATCACCGAAGCTGATAGATTAAATCAACTTAAAACTAAAATTAGTTTAGGGTATGATAGATATTTTGTTCAAGAAAATAGTTTAGTTTCTCATTTTGATTGTGAAACTTTAGATTTTGAAATTTATTCAGAATTTAATTCTAATTGTGAAATTAATGTTTTAAGAATTTTAGATAATTATTTAGATAAGTCAAATTTTAAAGAATTTAAAACTTTTTCAAAGTATTTAGATAAATTTCCAAAATTTATTTATCAAGATGAAAATTTAAAATTAGTTGATATAAAAAAATCTTTATTTTTTAATGAAGAACTTGAAATTTTAGAATTTGAAGAAAATAATAAAAATAAAGAAAGTAAAACTAAAAATAAAATTATTAAAATTTCAGATTTTGATAATTTAGAAGTTATGATTAAATGTTTAGAATTATTTAATTTGGATTTAAAATAAAATGAGTGGAACGTTTGAAATTTCAAAAGTTATGGAAATTTTAGAAATAGAATCAAAGAAATGGAATTCTCCAGTTGATACTTTAGTTGCTTTACAGAAAAATAATCCTTTTTTAGTTTTAATTACAACTATTGTATCTCTTAGAACTAAAGATGAAGTTACAATTAAAGTTTGTGAAAATTTGTATAAAAAATTATCTACTCCAAAAGATATTTTAAATTTATCAGTTGAAGAATTAGCAAAGTTAATTTATCCTTGTGGTTTTTATAATAATAAAGCAAAACAAATTCATACTATTTGTTATGAATTAATTAATAACTATAACTGTGTTGTGCCGAATGAAATTGAAGAGTTAATTAAATTTAAGGGAGTTGGAAGGAAAACTGCAAATCTTGTTCTTGCTGAGGGTTATAACATCCTTGCTATGTGTGTTGATGTACATGTTGATAGAATATCTAATAGATTTGGATATGTTCGTACTAAAAATCCGGATAGTACTGAAATGAGGTTAAGAAAAAAATTACCGACTCAATATTGGAATAGATATAATCAATTATTAGTTGCTTTAGGGCAAAGTATTTGTCGTCCTGTGTCTCCAAAATGTTCAGAGTGTCCAGTCTCAAAATATTGTCGGCGTGTTGGTGTTATAAATCATAGATAAAAATATTTTTTATTATAAATATTTAGAAATTATTTTGTTAATAAATATTTATTAATCAACAAAATCTACAATTACTGTATTATTAAATGCTTCAATTTTAATATTTTTAAATCCTTGTCTAAGATATGATATATTATACATTGATATTTCTTCAATACTTCCTGTTCCTGTTGTAGTACAAGTTCTTGAACATACAATTGCAATATAATCTTCACTTGTTTGAAAGATTAAACTTCTTAATTCTTCTTCAAAAAATGAAGTTATATTTAAATAATAATAATTTGCTCCGCTTTCATTAATGTGATGAATACTCATTGCTTCAATTCCTTGTGGGAATGTTGTTTTGTATGTTCTTCTATTTGTGTCTCCAAAAAAGTATATCTTTTGAATGTCATCAATTAATTCAGTTCCAATTTTATTAAGTTGTTCTTGGTCTAAGTTTGCTTTGGCGGTGTTTGTGTATGCAAAAAATATTCCTCCAACTATTGCGATTAAAACAAATACAATTCCGAAAATAGACATATATTCAAGTGATGCTTGCGCTTTATTTGTGATAGAATTTTTATAAGTCATTTTGTTATATTTAAGAAATAAAAAGTATAGTATATAAATTTAATTATTATTATTAAATTTATTGTATTGATAATCTAAATCCACCTGAGTTTGGAATTGATCTTGCACCAACTCCTCTTGTTGAATCTTTAACTCCAATTGAGACTGTTCCTTCGATTACATCATTTGATAATAATGTTCCAAGTTCAGCTCCTGATGTTCCACCATTACTATCTTGTGAACAATTAAATGTTACAGTTCCTGGTTGACCACTTAAAAAATTAATAGAAGTACTTGCACCATTTGCAATTCCTGATAAATCATTTGATAAGTTAATCGCATTACATTCTTCATTTAAATTAGTAATTAATGTTATGTCATCAGTATTCATTGTTGCTTTTTGTCCACCTCTGTATGTGAATGCTATATATATTAAATTAGCGTTCGCTCCTGAACCATATGCAGCAGAATTTGCTGAATCTCCTATAATACTTTGAGTTTTAATATCAACTTGATCTGGTAATAAATTCCCTAAGTCTACAAAACTAAATACTAAAGCTCCTACGATTAGCACAACTAAAAGCATCCAACCATATGTCATTAAAAACTCGATTGCTGCTTGCGCCTTTTTGTTAAATTTCATATTAACCATATCAAATAGAGGTTATTTAATTATATATATATTTTTTATCTCTAATAAGTAAATAATATAGATTCAAACTTTTCTTTATTTGATTCAGTAGAAATTTAATTTTAATTTTTTGTTTAAATTTCTGTCGTATTGTTTAATTTTCAATCTGGAAATTAACCAACATATTAAAAATTATAATTGATATAAATAATTTTTAAGAAGTCGAATTTATCCGATTCAGTATAAATTTAATTTTAACTTGTTTGTTTAAATTTATGGCGTATTGTTTAATTTTCAATCTGAAAATTAACCAATAATTCCACCGAAAAATCCAAGTAAAATTCCTGAAAATGATTTAAATAAAAACAACGAGATAATAATATATATTGGGAGATATTTAATTGCGGTATATGTTTTTTCATTTTTTAATTGTGATGTAATTAAACTTGAAAAGAATGTAATCATTACAATCATTGCAATTGAAAATGTATTTAAATATATTGTAAATTCTTCAGGTACGGATGCTACAAATCCTAATTGGGAATTTGATTCAGATAATAATGAAAATAGTTGTCCAATAAAATTTAGTAATGTTAAAGCTAAAGCAAATAATAATGGAGCTACAATAATTGTAATTCCTTTAATAATTATTGCAAATCCTCCTGCATTTGCTTTGATTTCTTCATTTAAATTTGTTATTCTTTTTAGGTTTTGGGAAATTCTTTCAAGTGGCGCTGCTAGATTTCCTCCTCCTTTAATTCCTTCTCCCATTAAAAAGAATGTACGATTTAAAACTGCTGAATCAAATCTATTTCTAAATTCAATTAATGCTTGTTCTACACTTTTCCCCATTAATATTTTTTCATTAATTAAAGTCATTTCTTTTAGTAATGCTTTTTGTTCTGGTCTTACAGATTTTAAGAACGCTCTTTCTAAAGAAATTCCTCCCTTTAGATTAGATACTAAATTGTCAATAAATTCAGGTAAATCTTTTTCGATTTCATTTTCGTATTTTTTAAATTTTCCATCGTGATATAAAAAATATCCAAGTAATACTGAGTTATATACTAATATATTTAATATTACAAATGATAAATATATAATAATAAATTTTAGAATTAAACTTGATTGAATTAATGGTCCAAAAGTTCCATTATTTAGTAAAGCTGGATAAAAATATATGAATGCTATAAAACTAATTAATATACTTAAAAAAAATAAATTTGTAATCATTACATAATTTATTTTATTATAATATAATTTTTCATAAACTTCCTCTAATTCTTTTTTATAATCCATTCTTTGAATTTTATTTGGAATTAATATTTTCCCAAGTTCATTTTTGTTTATTTTATTTATGTTTACCATTTTTATTTTATATTTTATAGTGTCGCTTTACTGAATTTAAATCCAGAATATGCAACATACTGGAATGCAAACATTGTAAGAAAGATTACAATTAAAATTAATTTTAATCCTTGCGGAGTTAGATTAATAAATGTTGCACCAAGCATAAAAAATGTCACACCAAGAGATGGACACACAATTCCTAGTAATAAATACATCATAACTAATGGATTTAATTTTTTAGAATATCCTTGAATTTCAATTACTTTTTTTTCAGCAGATTCTTCAATAAAATTAATTAATACCATTTTTAAATCTACTCCGATACTTAAACTATCTTTTAATCTTTTTAATAAAACTTTTAATGATTCTGAAGGACAATTTTTAGCTCCCTCCATTAATGATGCTTCTAAATCTTTACCAGTTCTAAATTCAGTATATATTTTTTTAAAAAATATTGCACCAGGTCTATTTAGTTTTGAAAATTCTTGAATTGCATTACCTAGTGGTAGGCCTGATTCTAATGATACTAAAAAATATTCAGATATAAATAATAAATCTCCATCTAATTCCCTCCCTTTTTTTGTTATTTGGACATCAATATATCCTAAAAAGAATTTATAAATAATTGGGATTAAAAAAAATACAAATCCCATTCCACCAAGTAATATTAGTGGGAACTTTTTTGTTGCCATAAATACAATGAATCCAAATGCAAATGAAGTTAATGCAGTCATTGTAATTGTTTGATAAATATATTGGAAGGATGTTTGCTTTGATGCTGCTTTTTTTAATTTAGTAATTAATTCAGGATGTTTTTGTACAATACTTCTAATATAATTTTCAAATTTTCCCATTTTTATCTATGCTCCTATTTGATTTGGTTTATGTTTTACTTGATTTTTTTTTTGTTCAATTTCATATTGTGTATTTTTTCGATGAATGATTTTAAATAATTTTTCTTTTTCATTATAATATTTGTCAATTACTTGTCCAACTGAGTCAATATCATTAATCTTGAATCTTGCCATATATGATAATACATATTCTCTTTCTTTTAATAATTGATAAAATTCTTTTTCATTAATTCCATTAAATTCATCTAATTTTTTAATTAGATTTACTGGTTTATTTTTCCAATTTGTTTCTTTTGTTTTTGGATTATATTGTAATACTACACTATCACTCCCATCTTCATTAATTTCTGCAATTTGTAAAGTCATTCTTTTTCCAGATTTCCTGTCTCTGTGTTGAATACAAATTAATCCTAAAGCGTTTAGAGAAATTTTAGGAATATTAATTGGCGCGTTTGTAAGTCTTAATATAGTCTCAGATGTTGTGTTTGCGTGAAATGTCCCATAAACACTGTGTCCAGTTCTCATTGCTTCAAATAATACTTCAGCTTCTTCTTTTTTACGAATTTCTCCGATTAGAATTCTGTCTGGACGCATACGTAATGAATTTACAATTAAATCTAACATTGAAACTTGTCCTTTTCCTTCTTGGTTTGCTTGTCTTGCTTCCATTGGAACCCAATGAGAATAATCAGGTAATCTAATTTCACGAGTATCTTCAACGGAAATAATTCTTTGATTCATTGGAATAAATGATGTTATTGAATTTAGAAATGATGTTTTTCCTGAACCAGTCCCACCTGCAATAATTATACTCATTTCATTTTCCATTGCAATCCAGATTAATGCTAAACCTGTTGGAGTTGATGTGCCTGATGTTATTAAGTCTGATACTGTCCATGGTTTATCTGAGAATCTACGGATTGTCATTGTAGTTCCTTTTGTAGATACTGCATCAAGTGTCGCATTCACACGGTGTCCTCCTCGAAGGTGTGCATCTAGTAGTGGAGTTAAATTTGAGAAAAACTTTTTATTTTCTAATGCAATTCTTAATGCAATATTTTTGATTTCATCATCAGATAAAAATTGTAAATTAGTTTTAAGCCATCCGTGAGTTCTGTGATAAATCATAACTTTTGCTTCAGATCCATTAATTGTAATTTCTTCAATTTGTGGGTCTGAAATAAGAATATCTACAAAACCTAAATCTAAACTTTTTTGAACTAGGTACGTAATTAAATTTTCTCTTTCTTCAAATCTTAAATTTGGAAAATAAAATTTAATTAATTCTTCAACTTTACTAATAAAAGATTTCTTCATTTTATCATATGAGAAATCAGTTGAAT
Organism: Nanoarchaeales archaeon; assembly: GCA_013215525.1. Lineage (GTDB taxonomy): Archaea > Nanobdellota > Nanobdellia > Woesearchaeales > UBA583 > UBA583. Next base: position 6,155 of record JABSQY010000089.1, read on the forward strand.
TTGAATCAAAAATTCCTTCACGTAATAAATCTTCTTTTATTTTTTCAACGATTAAATTTGTATACTTTCCAATTTCTAAAATACCAACTTCATAAATAATGTTCATATCTTTAGTTCTATCTTTATATATTGTGATTGGGATTGTTGAACTTTCAAAGTTTATATCATATTTATCTAGTATTTCCATTTTATTTACCTGTTATTTAATCTTGTAATTATACTATTTTTCTCTAATTCAGATAATGGTAGTAATGATATATAAAAATGAATTTTTTTACTTAATCTTTCTTTTTCTCCTAAATCTGAACTGTTTTGAATCACATTAAAATTTTTATTAATTTCGTCAATCATTGTTAAATTAACTTTATTTAATTTATTTTGATTTAATGTTTTGATACTGTTTACACCACTTTGATTTTAGGCCTCTCTTTCTTCAAATGGATGGAAGATTTGTAAAATTTGCTGAAAAATTAGCAGAAAATAATATTAATGTTTTTTCTTTTGATTTGACTGGTT
>JABSQY010000090.1 GCA_013215525.1 Nanoarchaeales archaeon
ATTGTTCAGAAATATTTTTAGTAATTATATTTTTAATTAAAAATGGTAAATCTAATATTACTAATTTAGCATACTTTAAATTTAAACTTAAAAAAGTATTATCTTTATACATTTTAAATAATCCAATTAATTCTTTATTAAAATAAACTAGAACTCCTAATCTAAATTGTTTAGAACCTGGTCTTAAAACATTATAATAATATCTCTCTGCAAATCTACATTTATGTGTGATTGAGTGATTAATTTGAATTATATCATTTCTTAAAAGTAATTTTTTAATTTTAACATCAAGACTTATTTTTGTTTGTTTAAAAAAAACTTCAAATTTTTCTTTTTTTAATATTTCTGCAATTAACTGAACGTACTTATAGTGTGTCTCAGAGTCATACTGTTCTGATGTGATTATAAATAATTTATTTTCTTCAGTTTGTTTAATTGTTAAAATATGTTCTAAATTATAATAGACTTCAATTAAATAATTTTCTTCTAAAAAATAAATTGGTTTTTTTATTTTATTTGATAATACTTGAAATATATTCATTATAACTTCAATCTAGGTAAATCTGTTTATATATTTTTGTAATTCGAGAATCAACACAGCCAACACGTGAATCAAGTAATAAATCTAAATTCTCAAAATTAGCAATTTTTTCTAAAAATTCAATACCATAACTTAAAACTCTAGTATTTTCAGACTTTTTATTAGAATTTAATTTATCAGAACTTGAAATAAATCTATTCCAATGTTCAAACAGTTCTTCACAATTTCTAATTACAATTGATAATCCTTTTTCAAACTCTAAACATAACTTTGATATTTTATCATGCATATTATCAAACACTGTTTTCTCTAAACTATAATTCTCACAATCCAACAAATCTTTCAAATCAATTTCAAAAACATTATCATTGAAAATTTCATATGGTTTAGATTTAACTACAATTACTTTTCTTTTAACACTCATAGAATTAGATTTGTAATTTGACTTTAAAAAGATTACATTGAGTTTTTTCACTTTTTTACGTTTTTTTTCAAAAAATGAAACTTTGTTTTAAATCTTTTCAATTTAAATTAAACAAAAAATTCATCATATAACTCTAAATATTTCTTATCATTCATAGGGAGATCATCTAAAATAAGTTTGATATTTTTAATTTTTACAAGTAATGTAATATTATAAATCATATCATCAGGAGCTATACTTCCAACATTATTGGAAATAACTTGATTAAGAAAATCAATTTTTTCAATAATTAATAATAATACTTTCCCATGTCCAATCATATTTGACATTCTAAGAACTGAATCAAAAATTTCTCTAATGTAGTCTGTATCCAATTTATTTTCCTCAGAAAATGAAATTTCACAATCTAACTTAAAAACTTCAACATTTATGTCAGTATCAAACCCTTCTTCAATCTTTGAGATGATTTTATTTTTTTCACTAAAATTATCTCCAATTAAAATAACTCCGTTATTTTGTAATCCTAATTTAATTTTTTCAGAAATATCAATTTCTTTAAGTCCATCCATATCTCTATATTATCTTTTTAATATATAAATTTTCCTAAAGTATATAAAAAACACTTTATTTATAATATTATGAACATAACAGAATTAAAAGAATTTTTAACTAATTTTAATATTGAAAAAGATAAACTTAAACAATATCTAGAGAATAAAGAAATTACTGAGTTAAATTCAAATCTTTATTTATTAGATAAAAATTATGAAAAATTAAAAAATGAGATTAGTAATGATAAATTAATTTATATACAATTAAAGTATTTATCTCCAAGTATTTTATTATTAAATTGGATAAAAAATAATACAAAAAATGTATTAAAGGTAAAATCAGACAAGCGTGCACTGGATTTCACTTATGGAAAAGATTTATTTACAGATTTAGTTACAAAACATCCAAAGGCTGAATTCACATTAGGACAAAACTATATTGTAACTTATGATGATAATATATTAGGATATGTAGAAATGGCCGAGAAAATATTAAACAATGAGTTTCATGTTGGCGACTATTTAAAAGAAAATTAAATCTTTGTAAAATCTTTGATTTTACAACGGCTTAGAAAAATCTTATTTTTCTTGACTTCGATTTAATTTTCTTCCACGGCTCATTGAGACGTGTGAAAATTATTTAATTTACATTGTAAATTAAATCAAATATTAATTTATTGACTTTGATTTAATTTTCCTTCTTAACTTTTTTCTTAGTATCAATTTTTTCAAATTCTTTAAATTCTTCACCAAGTAAACTACTTTTAGTAAATCCTAAAATTAAAAAAGTAATTCCTATTGAAAAAAATGAAATTGCCATAACCATAAATGTTTGATCATCTCTTTGTTGATTAACTATAAAGAAAACAATACTTGTAATCATGTTTGAAAGACCTATACTAAAAAAAGTTGAGTTCTGAATTTTTGATTCCATAATATTTCATATTTAAATATATATATAAATGTTTTTAATAGTAATTCAATAAACTTAAATACTTTAAGATTCATAGTTAACTATGAACAACAATATTAATTTTAAAAATTTAGAGATATTAAAAACATTTGATGAAAACTCTTTGCCTGATTTAGACATTGTAACTCTTGGAGCATTAGAATTATTTCAGCAAAATAAACCAGAAAAAATTGATTTATCAAAACATAAAAAACCATTAGTAATTGGTTCTGGAAATGCAATAACTACTGCAAAAATATTATTTGAAAATAAAAATGCAATCTTTGCGAATGAATCTGATTATAAAAATAAATTAGATTTAGATATTGATTCAGTGTACATATTTTCAGCATCAGGTGGAAAACACGCACCTATCTTAGCGAAAGCGGCAAAACAAAAAGATCTTCCAACATATTTAATTACATGTACAAAAAATTCACAAGGAGAAGAAATTATAGGAAGTGAAAATACAACAGTTACAAAAAAGAATAGAGAACCTTATACATATAACACATCAACTTATCTAGGATGGGTTTTAGCAAAAACTGGTGAGAATCCTACTGAGATTATAGATTATATAGAAAATACAATTAAACCATTAATCCCAAATAATTTTAATAAATATAATGGATTTTTATTTGTAACTCCTGATTTTTGTCTAAATTTAAATAGATTATTTGAAGTAAAATTCATTGAATTATTTGGAAGAAAGATTGCAAAAGATGTACAATCAAAAGAAGAGTTAAAACATGCAATTACAGTAGTACCAAGTGAAACAGAATTATGTATAAATTTTTCAGGAGATAAAAATATAGATTATGTTGGAGATAGATTAGATATTAATTTATCACAAGGATTAGGGCAAGCATCAGTTATGGCAATTGTATACTATATAATTGGACAAATTCAAAAACAAAATCATCCATACTTTAAAGAACACATAAAAGAATATATTCAAAGAAACGCAAAAGGAGATTTTGGGAAATCAATTTCAACAATTGTTGAATAAAATAATTTTGACTTTGTCAAAATGATATATTTTCTAAAAATATTTTGATTAATTTATTTATAGATTTAGAAAAATTTATCAGGTATTTTTCCACATTTTTCTAATAATATGTCATATCTAACTTGAAATTTTTCTTTAACAATTGGTAAAACTACTTTTTTATTCCAATCTTTCATAGCTTTTTTAACATTATCTTTCATCAACTCTTCAAAAGTTTTATTTGGATTTTCATGCCACCATAAATTAAAAAATGGTCCAACTAAATGTGAAACTCCATCACAAGAAGACATTATTTGTACTTCAATTGAACTTTTTTCAATATCAACTTTTTTATCCATAATATTCACATAATTTATAACTTTTTCACTAAATTGTTTTTCAAATCCAATTTCAATTAATTTTTTTAATCCAGAAGTTAAAGTTTCTTCATATTGATTATTAAAATTTATAATTTTCCCATAGTCGTGTAACCAAACCATTAATGATACAATATCTCTGTCACATTCAGGATAAAAATCACACACTTCCATTGTTAAATTTTCAAGTATTTCCAAATGATATTTAACAAACCATTTATTATGTATAAATTCTGGATTTGAACACTTTTCAATTACATGTTCTTTAAATTTTTGAATTAATTCTTTCATAATAGTCTTTAGTATTTATAATATTTAAATTTATCTATTAGATTTTTATTTTTTCACAAAAAGTTTATATATAATTAAAATAATATTCTATTATGAGAAAACAAATAAAAAAACTAAATTATACAATTCATAACTTTGAAACATCAGATAATTTAAAATTATATGGAATATTAAATAAATCAACTTCAAAATTAAATGAAAAAACAATTTTAATTCATATCCACGGAATGTGTGGGGATTTATTTTCAGGAGTTGGACAAGTAATTGCAGAAACGACACATAAAAATAAACTATCTTCTTTTCTAATCAATACACGTGGTCATGGAATTGTAACTAGTTTTAAACAAAAAGATAAGGATGGAAATAGAGTTTATCACACAGGTGGAACAGCTTATGAAAATTTTGAAAATTCAGTTTTAGATATTGATAGTGCAATAAATTATCTAAAAACTTTAGGATATAAAAAATTTATACTTTCAGGACACTCAACAGGTTGTCAAAAAATTACATATTATCAATTAAAGAATATAAAAAATAAATCAATTAAAGCATTAATTATGCTTGCCCCTGGTGATGATTTAAATGTTGAAAAAAAAAATTTAGGTGATAAATTTCAACTTGTATTAAAAAAAGCAAAAGAAAAAATGAAAAGTACTGTTTTATTTACAACTGAGGATTTCGGCCTGCTATCTGCGAAAAGATTTTATAACTTATTTAAAAAAACATCAATTGAAGGAAATTTATTTAATTATACAAAAAATTTAGAATATCTTCAAACAATAAAAGTTCCAATCTTAAGTTTAATTGGTAAACAAGACCCGTACTTTTTAGATACACAAAAAGCAGTAAATAATATTTCAAGTAATTTATCAAATAAAAAATCAAAATCACTTTTAGTTTCAGGGAATCATAGTTATTATAGTTTTGAAAATGATTTAAAAAAAGAAATAGAATTATTTTTAAAAACTATTTTGTAAATATTTTTTTTTGACTTAAATATTAATTTCAAAATTTCATAATACAAATAATTATAAATAATTGATTTATAAATTTATTATGACAACAGAAACTTCACCTTGGATGAAATGGAACCACACTAAAAAATTTAAAAAATTAACTCCAACACTGCAAACAACACTTAAACTATTTTTCGAACACTTATCAATTAAAGAAATTGCAAAACATAGAAGTTTCAAATTACAAACTGTAGAATATCAAATAGTTGAACTAATAACATTAGGATTTATTTATTTAGCAGACATAATTGAAGACGAATTATCACATCAAATATTAGAAACCTTTGAAGAAGATGTCCCAGATTCTTTAACTAATATAAAAAACAAATTACCAAGTAAAATTACATACTTTCAAATTAAATGTGTTCTAGCATCAATCAATAATCAACCTGATTCCAAACACGACTAACTCAAACAATGGATTCTCAAATAATAATCAAAATAATTGTACAAATAATAATTTTCTACTTTTTATTTGGATTATTTTTATACTTTAATCAAACAAATATGATGTTTTTCCCAAATTCTCAAGTTTTCAACGCCTGTGAAAATTTAGATTACACACAAAAAATCAAACACAACACAACACAACTATATTATTATCAAGACAAAACAAATACAAATGATTTAATAATTTATTATCACGGAAACGCGGGAGCTGCCTGCGATAGATTTGAAATTGCAAACAAACTAAAACAAAATAATATATCTTTTATACTTGTAGAATATGCAGGATATTCTGGAGATAAAACAAAAATAAATCAAAACAATTTAAATCAAAACGTACACGACGTAATTGATTTCACAAATTCTAAAAATTATAAAAATATTATATTAGGTGGTACAAGTTTAGGATCAGGATTTGTAAGTTATCACGCATCACTACAAACGCCACACAAAATATTTTTAATATCTCCTTTTGATTCATTATTAAATTTAGCGCAAAGTAAATATTTACTCTATCCTGCAAAATTACTATTAAAATACGAATATGATAATATTAAAAATCTACAAAATTACAAAAACGAATTAATTATCTTCCACGGAGCAAACGATAAAATAATTCCAAATAAATTTTCTAAAAATTTATTTGAAAACTTAAAAACAGAAAATAAAGAATATAAATTAAAAAAAGGTTTAGGACACAACAATTTACACTCAGATAAACTGTACAATGAAATAATTAAATTTATTCAAAAATAAAATTATTTTTTAATTTTATTTAAATCTTTAATTAATTCAGTATTATCTAAATCAAATACTTCATTTTCAAACTTATCTAATTTTTTATGAATATTAGATTCAATATTATCTTTAGACAAATCATCTACTTTAATTTTAAACATCTTTTTAA
>JABSQY010000091.1 GCA_013215525.1 Nanoarchaeales archaeon
TTCTAATCAATTTTGGTTAATAGAAATAACTGGTGGTCCAGATAGTGAAGATAATACTTCTTATACTTATCAAGATTTAGAAAATTATTTTAAAAAATAGGAAGAGAAACCTACATAAAAGCAAACTACAAAATAGAATTTAAACAAATTAATTAAAATTTCTCATATTTCTTAAAATTGAATCAACATAACTACTTTGTTTAATAGAAGTTACATTAACAATAATTAAATTATTATCTAAAATTAGATAATAAATATAATATTTTCGATTATAAATAAATCTCCTAGAATTCTCTTCAAGTTCAATACCAACATTTGGAAATTCACACAAATAATATAACTCTTTTTTCAAATCAAAAATAAAAGACTTACCTATCTTTGAACCTAAATAAGTTTTAATATTAAATAAATCTTCTTGCGCAGAATCAAAAAAAACTAAATTTAACATTTTTCAAGCTTTCTGAAAACTTCCTCAGCAGAAATTAGTTTTTCCCCATTAGATAATTTTTCTTTAGCATTTTTAATAATTAATAAATCTAAAACTTTTTGAGAATGTACTTTTAACTCCTCAATGCTCATATCTGAAAGATTTATTGTTTCCATAAAATAAAAAATAATTTATAGTATAAAAATCTTTGTAACTATAAATTCAGATATTAAATAAAAATAAAAATATCTTAAATATAGTAAAATTAGAACAATTAAAATTAAATTCTAAGAAATATATACTCTAAAATAATTATTTTTATTAAATAAAAATATTAATTGTATAGAAACATTAAAATGTTTCAACAATTTCAGCTGAAATAGCTGTCTTCCCACCAGTAGGTTGACCAATAGTTTTTCCACATCCGTTACATGAAACTTCCATAGCAGACTTTCCAAACATATTTTGTTCATTACCACACTCGCACTTAACCTTTAAAAATCCTGATTTTGTTTTAGTTACCATTTTTTTATATATTAAATTTTACTTAATCAAATTTCATACATCAAAAATTGTTAAACAACTTTTACTGTATTTAAAAAACATAAGTAGTAGCCGAATTAACGGTAAGACTTTTGTCTCTTTGATCTCGCACTTGAGTTATTAGGTTTCTTCATTTCTTTGAATCGAGTGTCAGTAATAATCATTGATCTATCATAATCAACAAATGTTTTTCTTAACTCTTCCCCAGAAACTTCCACTAAAGCTCTAGCAATTGCTTGTCTAACAGCTTCTGCTTGAGATTGAACTCCACCACCAAAAACTGAAATCTTAATATCAAACTTTGCACCTAAACCTGAAATTGTCAAAGGTTCACGAACCTTCATTTCAACTAAAGTATCAAAATATGAATTTAAATCTTCGTTGTTAACTCTAATAACACCAGTTCCTTTATTTAAAGAAACTCTTGCAACTGAAGTCTTTCTCTTCCCTGTTGCTTGAATAGTTGTATTCTTTTTAGCGGCCATTTTATTCCTTAACATACCCCAAAGCCTTAGATAACTCTCCAATTCTAGTGAAGTAAAATACTTCATCATTATTTAAAGTTGCTTTCTCTAAAGTCTCTTTATCAGCTGAAATTAAAGTACTAGGTGTTGAATTATAACACTTTAGTCTTCTAAAAGCAGCAGCTCCTCTCTCATTTTTGTATGGAAGCATATTTCTAAATGCTCTCTTAACAATGTCTGATGGTGATCTTGAATAATAAGGTCCCTGTTTAGTTACCTTATTTGAGATCTTGTTTTTGTATCTTTGAACTAAAAATGATTTTCTCCCTAAAATTACAACATCTTTACAATTTACAATTTTAAATGATTCTCCCATTAATAATCTCTTAGCGATAGTACTACCAAGTCTTCCCATAATCAGATCAGTTCCATCAATAACAACAAATTTTTCTTCTTTAACTTCGTTAGCCATTTTTATAACTTATTCTCTAATTCTTCGATCTTTCCAATTAAAACATCAACTGATGTATTGAAAATATCTTTACCAGATAATTGACCAAATGATTCAATCACTAAATCAACTACCTTTCCATTTTCTTGTAAATATGCATGACCAGGAGACCACTTTGCATGTGTCTTACCACACCCTAAAATCGCAACACAGTTAGCTTCAATTTCTTGACCATCTAATAACTTAGTTACTGGAATAGTATCAAAAGCAGGCTTTACTGCAGGATCTTCAGATTTGATAGAACCGGAATAAACATATCCAGACTCAGACTGAGTAATAGACATCTTTACTTCACAAAGAGCACATCCAACAGATCCACACTTACAATCACTTTTCATGTTATAGGCTGATAAATCAGTAGTTAATGGAATTAACCCTAATCTATGAGCGAAAGTTTCATCATAAAGAGCTGAACCGTTCTTAACGATTTCAACATCCTCAATGGCAAACGTAGGTACTTCATCCAAGATTACTCTCCTGAACGCATTAACAATCGTGTTATGAGTAGATTTAAACTCAACTATACTTTTATTTCCTTCCGTTTTTATTGAAACCATTTTGAATTTATACTCTTCTTCCTCTTCTTCCACCTTTCTTTCTACATGAATCATGTGGAATTGGTGTAACATCTTCAATTCTTCCTAATTTAATTCCATATCTAGTAAGCATACGAACCGCAGCTTGAGCACCAGGACCTGGAGTCATAGGACCAGAATGACCACCAACAGCTCTTAACTTAACGTATAAAGCAGTGATACCCTTTCTGTGACAATCTTCACTAATTTGCTTAGCCGCAGCCATTGCAATATTAGGAGTTGGTTTTAATCTATCAGACTTAGTAACCATACCACCAGTAACTTTAGCTAAAGTTTCTGAACCTGTAACATCAGTCACATGTAAATGAGTATTATTATAAGATGAATAAATATGTAAGATTCCCCAGTTTTCTGAAGGTTTCTTTTCCTTAGTCTTAACTTCTTTATCTAAAATTGGTTTAACAATTTTTTCTGAAGTAGCTTCAACTTTTTCTAATTTTTCAGTTGCAGCTGATTTAACATCTGCATCTGTTGGAGTTGTATTAACTTTTTCTTCTGCCATTTTTATTCCTCTTTAACCTCTTGTGTTGATTCAGTAGATGCTTCTTCAGCAACTGCTTCATCTTCAGTAGACGCTTCTTCAGTAACAACAGCTTCAGGAGCTCCATTTCTTTCTGGGTGCGTATCATCTGATAAATTAGATGATCCAATAAAAGCAACTGTTTCAGCGTCTTTTACAGTAACCGGATAAGAAGGTGCAGTTACAACTTGACCATTAACTTCAACATGTCCATGAACCACAAACTGTCTTGCTTGTCCAGGAGTCTTAGCTAATCCCTTTTTGTATAATACTGCAGCTAAACGTCTTTCGAATAATTCTCTTAACGTAATATCCAAAATTTCATCTAATGATGTAGCTTCTTCAGTTAAGTATCCAATTGATTTTAATTTGTTAACAAATTGTTTAGCACCTGCTGATTCTTTCGTTTCAGTAGTTTTATTGAAGTTCTTCGCAATAGTCTTTAATTTAGACAATAAAGCTTCAGCTCTTCTAATTTCCTTCTTATTCTTTAATGCGTAATCAGTAACGAAAACAGCTTCTTCAACAATAGTGTTTTTATCCCACTTCTTCTTGTGAGAAACCATTTTAGTCTTATGTTTAATAGGTAATCCCATTCTACTTTTTTCCTCCTGATTTCGCCTTCATAGCAGCTAAAGTCTTAGAACGTCTAAAGTTAGACTTTGTTCTTTGACCTCTAACAGTTAATCGTAATTTTAGTCTTTGTCCTTTGTAGGATTTTAACTTTCCGATTCTTCTCATCATTTGTAACTTATTAAAGTCAATGTCTTTAGTAATTAAATGATGATCATCCCCTGTAACTAATTCCTTTCTTTGATTAAATAACCAAGAAGGAATGTCTGCCGGTTTAACTGGATTTGTTAAACACGCTTCAATTGTTTCGATATCTTTTTCTGATAGCTCTGCAATTTTCACGTTTTTGTCCATTTCTAGACTATGGCACAGAGCATTAGCGAACATTACGCTAATTCCTTTAATCTTAGATAATCCGAATAAAAGAGATAACTCTGCGTTAACTCCAGTCCCCATGATTCTCACAAGATTCAATTGCTTTTTTTGATTTGGTAAAGCCATTAGTAATAATAATTAAAAACCCTTTATAAATGTTGTCTAGTCGACATCTATTTAAAGTAAGTGTTACTGGCAATAGTTACAACAAAACAAGCAAGTACACAATTTCAGCAACACACAAAACCTACTAAGTAAATAGAAAAATGAAATAAAATAAAATAAAAAATAAAAAACCAAAAATAAGAAAAAAAACTAAATATTCTAAACCAACATTAGAGTGTAATCTAACATAAAAATATCAAAGAATTAGAAAAAAGTGAAAATAATTAAAAAGTGATTAAAATAAAGGTAATAAATTATAATTACAAATATTTAAAAACTAAAAATAATATTAATATTAATTATTTATTTCCCATTTGTAGTTCCCAACGACTAAGCACACCCACATCATTCGTATAAAAATCATCTGAAAAACCTGAAACTTTTTTATAAACATCAATCTCAACATAACCACAACAAGTAAGAATATATGGCATTGAACAAGTTACAACTTCATCTGTAGTAAGCCAATTTTTCTTATCCAAAGGATTAGGTCTTAACTTATTTTCATTCCCAGTATCAACTGTACTCACATTCACAAAGACGCTACTAAATCCAGACGCATCATTTGAAGACTTATATAACTTCTCCCTTAAAACATTTTTAGACTTTGTATAAGATAGCCAATAACGAATATTATACTTATCACTAACTGAACCAAAAGCAACACAAGTTAAACTCTGTTTATCAGATAACTTATCCTTTAAACAAGAAACAAAATTTGTAAAAGTAATAACATTTGAACTAAAAACATTATCATCAATCCCATCACAATTCTCATCAACTTGGACTCCAAAACGTTCAAAAGAAAACTTTCCAACAGGATGAACATATACAATATTTTTATACTCAGATAAATCAACATCACTAATATATTTCTTACAAGAATCATAATCTAATAAATCTAATTCCAATCTTGATAAAGAAATTACATCACAAGATAAATTATTTTTAATGTATGAAACATAAGATTTACCTAAATTTCCATTAGCACCCGATACAATAAATAAATCTTTATTAGATTCAGTTTCTAATTTATCTTCTAACATATTACCCTTAACAAGTTTAGTAATTACAGTTTTCATTTTTCAAATTAAACCTTATAAACAATATTATGTACTTCTTTCATTCGCCTCCGAAAAGTTTCTGAATCCGAATAAAAACTAGCTTTATCAAACTTTAAAACTGGATTAAGAACTGTAAGTTCAGAGTATGAATTATGACCATCTAAAGGAATAATTTCTCTTGTTCTAAGCAACAACTCATCTAATTTTAACCAATGTTTTGTATCTGAAAAAGGTCTCCCTTTCAAATCTCCACCAGTATCAATACTTGAAACATTAATAACTAAACTTGAAACATTACTATACTCTATAACTTGTTCCCTCATCAATTCACGAAGTTCATTTTTTGAATTTGAATATGATTGTTGATAAGGATTTGTAATTTCAGAATCCCTAGTTCCACCTATAACTACAAATTTAATTTTATCACTAAACTGTTTTAAAATCCCTTCTGAAACATGTTGATAAGTTTGAAAATTTGAAGCATAAATGTCAGGTTTTGTAAAAGAATGATCATGACTATCTGAAATCGGATAACCCCAATTCTCAAACTCATCTTTCCCAATACAATGTATAAGTATTAAACTTTTATATTGCTCAATATCTAAACCGTTTAAACATTTATTAACAGATAAAGGATTTAAAAAATCAACTAATATAGTTTGTTTTGACACTGACTTTAGATTAGAAGTAAAACCAAAAGTATCAAATTTATCATCAAACTGCGAAAAATAATTAAAATATTCTAAACCAACCTCCCCAGTAGAACCAGGAATTAATACTAAAGTTTTATCTTTATTCTCAACGTTATTATTCATATTTCTTAAATCCATTTTTATTAAATTTTTAAATCCCAATTAATTTTTTTTGCCAAAACATTATCAGATTCACAAATCATAAAAATTTCTTTGTCAAAATCAAATTCTTTTCTAGATAAATTTTCTAAACCCATAATTTCTGAATTAATTTCATAACTTAAATTACAAATTATTTCATATGAATCTAAAGCTTGTTTTGTTTGAACATAATCTTTATTTTTAGTAAGTTCATTCTGTGAGTGAACTAACATATTAAATTTTTCTAATTTATTTTCTAATTTATTCTCCTCAATTTGAATTGATTGTTTTATAGATTCAGGCATTAAAGTATAGTT
>JABSQY010000092.1 GCA_013215525.1 Nanoarchaeales archaeon
TAATTCCTATTGATACTACAATTACAAGTGTTGAGAAATATTTTAATAATATAGTAATATCTAATACTTTAATTATAATAAAATATACTAATACAAATAAATAAACAATAACTGTTTTTGATAAGTCTTTTTTATAATTTGGATTAATTAATTTATGTGCCATACTCTAATCTTGATTTTTATTCTATTTAAACGTTTTGTTTACTTCTTATAGTTATGTGTTGCGTCTTGTATTATTTAATAGTATAACAATTATTTATATAATCATAAATAACATATTTATTATGAAATCAACAAAAATAAATAAAAAATATAATGATTTTTTAAAATCATATAATCTTAATCAAAAAGCATTTGGTGCAGGAGTTGTATTCTTTGTAACTTTTTGGATTGTTTTAGATAGTGTACTTCTTGGTGTGATGTTTGGTGTTATTATGTATACTGCAATCAAAGAAGATGAAAAAAAAAAGTCTAAATTAAGTAAGAAAAAATAATTATAATTATTTATTTATTAATATCTCGTCTTCCATTATAATTAGAACTTGGGCTATCTGACTCTCTTCTTTGCTCATATTTCTCTGCTGGTAAGGCAATACGTAAAGGTCAATTACTTTTGTCCTTAGATATAAGTACAAGTACAACTGTTTCTACACCAGTAACAGCATTACGTACTCTATTCCCAAAAGGCACAGATGCATTAATTATTAAACTATCAGACGGACTAACTTCTAAACTACTTTCTAAATTTACTATAATATTTCTAATATATGATACATTATAAACTTATTATTTGTTACTATTAGTTTGTAATTTATTAGTCTAAATTTATTAGTATTGATTACTTCTTTTGTGGTTAAAAGGTTGTAAGTAATTCTAATTACTTTCTGTAATTATAAGTTGAATTTTTGTACTTAATTTTTTCTAATTTTTTAAGTTAATATAATATATATATTAAATTTATTTATTTATTTTATGTTTAAAAGATTTATACAATTATTTATGATTTTGATTTGTTTAGTTTATACTTTAAGTGTTAGCTTTTCATACATTGGCGGAGATGGAACTTCTTTGAATCCATTTGAGATTACTACTTGTTATGAGTTAGATGATAGTATTAAATATAGTTTAGAATCATTTGTTCTGGCTCAAGATGTGGACTGTGTTAATTTTCTATTAAATAATCCTAATTCTGTTTTAAGTACTACAAACTTTAATTATTTTCCTAATTTAAAGTTAAATTCTTTTGAAATACTTACAACTCCTGAAGATGGTAATGTTATTCCTAAACATTTGTTTGATATTGATTTTAAAATATATGGAACTATTGTTGATGTGGTTTCTGAATTACGTGTTGTTGCAACTTTTGAGAATTTTGGGTTTGAACCAACACCAGTTAATTACTCTTTAGAGTTATTTGATTTTGAAGATAATAGTCTCTTATCAGTGTCGTATGGTCTTGTTGTTGAAACTAATGATTTAGTTAATTTTGATTTGACTCAGTTTTCTAATCTGAATTTGACTAAAGGAATGTATAAGTTTGTATTTAGTATAAATTATAATGAAGATGTTAATGATGAATTTTTTCAATATTTTAGAATTAAAAATCCAGAAGAAGGTAGTATTGATTTAAGTAAAAAGGATAATGAATTAAAATATGTAATTTTTGGAATTTTTATTTTTATTATAATTATTAATATATTTATATTTATAATTTCTAAATTTAAAAAAACCGAAGTTAAAAAGCCTGAGATTAAAAAACCTGAACATAAATTAACTAAAAAATAACTAGTATTGATTACTTCTTTTGTGGTTAAAATGTTGCTAGTTTTGATAGTTATATTTATGTTTTTAATTTTGTTAAAGATGTGAAGTAATTTTAGTTTTAAGTTTAGACACTAAAGGTTTAAAAAATAGAATTCCTAATTTAATTCTATGAAGAGTAAAATTGTAGTTTCTGAAAACAGGCCTTGTTTTTGTAACTCTAATAAAAAGTTTAAGATGTGTCACGGGTTAAATGTCAGTGAAGAAGTTCTAGATACTTATAAGATGAATTTCTTGTTGCGTGATGTGTATGGGAAATGTATTCATTATTTTAATAAACATTATGATTTAAAAGAATATATTAAACATTATAAAGAATTTTCTAATGTTCCAGAAGATGATAAAAATGATCATACGTTTAGTTTTAGATTTATTGAGTTTTTGTTGTTTAGGGCTAAACAAAAGACATCAGATAAAACTTTATTTGCAGATATTTATAATACTGTGATTTTTTCTCCAACTGAGAAAATGTTTTTAAAACAGTTATATGATAATTCTCATTTTGGGATTTTTAAAGTTCTTGAAGTAAATAAAGATAAGTTTTTTATTAAGATTGAACATATTTTTGAGAAAGAAGTTTTTGAGTTTTATGATAAGGAAGCTGGAACAATATTAAAACAAGGTGGTTTGATTTATGGGCGCGTGTTTAATGTGTTTGAACGTGTTGGGATATTACCTACTTTTAATTTTAAAGGACCTGAAAATGTTAAAGAATCAGATTTAAAGAAATCTCTTGAAGGTTTTACTAAAAGATTAGAACATTTACAAAAAGAAGATTCAAGTTTAACTTTTAATAAATTTATTAATTCAATTGAATATGAGATTTATGGAGGAGATAATCCTTATGAAGTGTACAAGTATGATGATGCCTTTGAAAAGTTTCAAAAAGAACATCCTGATAAAGATATGGATGATTTTTTAGATTTAATAGAAGATGAATTATTTGATATTAAATCAAGATAGTTCTTTTTTATTACATATTTATTTTTAGATATAATTTATTTCAATCTTTTTCTTTTATTATTATGTTTTATTAAAAATTCTTTTAATACTAACTTTTTTGATTTCTTACCTCTTCCAGTTTTAACTTCAAAAATTATGAAAAATAATATTACAAATATTAATACTGTGAAAAATACAAATGTACTTATTTGAATTGAAGGATTATAAAACTCAGCAATGTAGAAATCTTGTACAAATATATCTTTTATATCTTCATCATAGATTGTACTCAATACAACTGTATACTTCCCAGGTTTTAGTTTTAATTCATCAAACTCATCAAATTCAAAACTTAAGAATTCCTGCGTCTGTACTGTAACCGTTCTATCAATAGATATTATGTTATCCATTTTATCATTATACAATATAATAGTATAATCTAATTGTGAGGTTTCTTTTCCAAAGTTTTCAAATGTTCCATGTCCACGTAATTGTTCTATATCTCCTACTTTTGTTTTATATAATTCAAAACTTATATCAAATAAGTAATCTGGAATGTTTTCATTTTGAGTTTTTATAATTAAAGTTGTGTCCTGTGTTGAGAATGATATTGTGAAAAAGGAAAGTGCGAAAAATAAAATACTTAAATTAAATAAACTTAATTTTATTTTATGTTTTGTTTCTTGAGTTATTGTCATATATATGTATTATGATTGTTTAAGTATTAAAATCTGAGGTTTAATTTTTGTATTGTTTTGTTTGTTTTTGTTTCAAAAATAAAATTTATGTTATTATTATAAATTTACTTTTAACATAATTTAGTATTATAATGAAACTAAATGTTTATAATATAGATTATAGAGATATAATTATGAGTGAAAAAAGTATAAATAATATAATGAATGAAAAAGAGTTTATGGATGATTTGAATAAAGTTTATGAAATTTCTAATGAATTAAATTCTAAGTTAAATTTATATTACAAATGTTTTGATAAAGGCGCTGATTTTGATTCCTCAGATAATGTTAAGATGAGAAATTTTATTGATTCATTTTTAGATTCAATTGAATTTGAAAAAACTGCGCAAAATAGGTTATCTATTATTCGTAAATTAGTTCTTTTAAAGAGTGATTATTTAATCTCAGCTATTGAAGATAAAAAATTAGATTCAGGTTCTAAAAAGGAAATCTTATCTTCGGCGTACACGTGGGCTGGAAGTTATCATGTTGGAATTTTTGAAGAATTAATTTTTGAGATGGAGAATGAAAACTTATTAACTCCATTTTATAGAGAATTAATTAAAGGTGTAAAATCAATTGGTTTATCTTTTACGCAGTTAGATGTGAGTTGGGAGTCTGTAATTACAGAGATTAATTCTATTTTATTAAATAAGTTTAATAATAAAACAGAGAAAACAGTTGAGTTTATTCATAAAAATAATTTAATGGATAAGTTGCCGGAAGGCTCAAAGGCAGATAGATGTTATTCAATTTTAGTTGAAGATGATAATGCTGATTGCGGGTTTAGTACACAAAGTTATGGGGAATTCTTTGAAGTTGAAGTTGATGAAATCTGTTCTAAGTTATATGATTTGAATTTAGTTCTTGAAGAATTATCTGATGATGTGTTTAATATGAAAGAGAATTGGATTAATTATTTTAATTCTTTAATTGATGCTTTTTCTGAACGTGATTGTGATAAGTTAATTGAGATGTGGCGTAAAGTTGATTTTGAGTGGATGAAAGTTAGATCTCCAATTCAAGTTGTACATTGTATGGAGTATTATAATGATAATATTCGAAATTGTGTAGAGATTGAATGGGATTTAAGACTTGTAAATCCTGCTCGTAATGATGCAAGTGCTGTTATGGATTCAGTTAAATCAATGTATAATAGTTATATGAATGAGAATGATTTAAAAAATAAAAATGATAATAAAAATGTTTATGATGTATCAATTTCAGCTTTAGAGAATGTTCAATTATATGTTGGAAAACCTCTTATGTATTTTGGAAAATTTTTTAATGGATTATTTTCCGCGCAAGTAATTCCTAATGATGAAGTTGTGTCCGCTCAAACTGGGAAAAAAGTTTTTGCTTTTGCTGATTTTGTTCTTGAGAATGAAAAAGCAGCGCCAGCTATGAAGTTATCTAATCAAGTGTTTGGTTCAGATTTTGTTGCAGAGTTAAAAGATATTGCATGTAATAAGCCTGATGTGTGGCATAATAATTATTCTATTACAACTGTTGGTCACGAATTAGGACATATTTTATGGAAAGGAACTGATACTGAAATTGTTATGAATGGTTCTGGAAATTTTAAAAATATTGAAGAGTATAAGGCAACGACTGGTGGGCTTGTTGCTTTTTTTAAGTCTGATGATGTTGATAAGTATTGGAAAGAGTTATTTTATGATTTTGTTGAAAGAGCTATTAAACTTGTTGCTTGGAAAAAAACTGGACCAGTTGTACCTTATTATTGTGAAGGTTTAATTCATTTAACTGGGTTGTTTGAAACTGGTGTTCTTAAATTTGATAAGGAAAATGAAAAATTAGATATTAATATGTCAAGGGAGAGTTTTGATAATATGTCAAAGTGGATAATTAAAAATTATGAGAATTTATTTAGTGTTTATTTAGATAAAAAAGATGCTAATGAGTTTTTGTCTGTTTTTGCTAAAAAGGGTAATGATGGTTATTTTATGCCTGTTGATTCTGTTACGTGCGAGTTTGCTGTGTGGTATTATGAACTATATGAAAAAATTGGCCGTGAGACTTTAGATTAAATTAATTTAATATAATTTTAATTTATATAATATTTATTTATATTTTTGTTTTAATAAAACTAATTTTTTATCAAAATTTTGTTCAGGACCAATTATTTGTTCTTTCTTTTTCTCTTGAATCTCTCTTTGTTTTTTGCTTAAACCATCTAAAAAATTTAAAATATTTTTTGTTCTTGTTTTAGGTTGTTTATATTCTGAAAAGTAACTGTGTGGTTCCCCATGAGCTGAACGTGAAACGTCAGGTTTTATAATAGTTGGAGAGTTTAAGAGCTCACCATGTACAAATTGTACTCCTTGTGCCAATATGTCCCAATCATTTGTTACAATATTAGTTTTTTTAAAATCTTTTGAATTGGTGTTTTCATAAGCAGCTAATAGTAAAATACCAAGGTCAGTGTCCGATACTTGTTTTGTGCTAAGGTTATAATGAACTTCATCTACATAAAATATACTTTTTTTAAACTCAGGAAGTATTTCATCATTTATTAAATGCATATTTTGAAATACACAAGATTTTAAATTTCTATTTAACTGCCCATATATTACTTTTATTTTACTTAAAAAATCTAATTCTTCAGTATTATCGCAATTTGAATTTTTTAAAACATATGATAATTCTCTAGAATACTTTTTTAAATAAGACTTAATATTCCTACACTCCAATTCAACTTCTGGAGTTATTAATATTAAACCTTCTTGCGCCATAGTATTTAATCCCTTTAATTGAAAATATGAACTTTTTAAGGAAGTATTTGTCAACATTTTCCATTTAT
>JABSQY010000093.1 GCA_013215525.1 Nanoarchaeales archaeon
ATTAACTAATTTAGTTTAAGTTTTTAAAATATCTATGATCTTTTTTCATTTTTAATACAAATCTTTTTAAGTTAAAAAAATCTCACAATAATATAATAAGACATTTTAACATGAAACAATATAAATCTTTAAAACATTTAACATTAAAATACATATTTTTAGAATATAAATTAAAAATAATATTAACTCTATTTTTAGTAATACTTGAAAATATATTATATTTATTATTTCCTTTAGTTTTAGGATTTGCAATAAATGGATTAATTGAAAGTAATTATTTTTGGTTAATTGGACTTACAATTTTAGGTTTAGCAGATATGTTAATTACAACAATACGTAAATTCTATGATACAAGAGTATATGGAAAGATTTATCATGAATTATCGCCATATGTTGTTGAAAAAGAACATAAAAAAACAAATGATTTTTCAAAAGTTAATGCAAGACTTGATATGTTAGAAGAATTAATTGATTTTTTTGAAGAAATATTACCTGAATTAATTGGCTTAGGAATTAATATATTTGGAACATTATTAATTTTATATTTTTTAGATTTAAATATTTTCACTTTAGCATTAATTGTAGTGTGTTTAGTCATGGGAATCTATAGATTTACAAAAAATAAAACTCTGCGATTTCATAAAAATTTAAATGATGTAACTGAAACGCAAGTTGATATGATTAAAAAAAATTCAAAATCACACACAAGTATTTATTCTAGGAAATTGATGAAATGTTATATTAACTTATCTGATTTAGAAGCAATTAATTTTGCAGTATCATTCACACTTTTATTATTACTAATTTCAAGTTCATTATATTTAATTGTAAAAAGTGGAATTACTGATGCTGGAGCAATTTTTTCAATAGTTGTATATTTATATAACTTTTTATATGATGTTACAATGATGCCGGAATTCTATCAAACATACATACGACTAACAGAAATTATGGGAAGATTAAAATAAATGTAACTAACATTTTTAAACTAAAAGATACATATACTATTATGAAACAAGTATTAATCCAATTTTTAAAAGAAAATATTTCAAATTCAGACAATATTGATTTTGAAAAGTTAATTGAAAAACCAAAAAGCGCAGCACACGGAGACTTTTCCTTTCCATGTTTTTTATTAGCAAAAGAACTCAAATCTGCGCCACCGCAAATAGCGACACAATTACAAGAGAAATTCTCAAAAATTCTACCAAATGAATTTTCAAAAGTTGTTGCAATGGGACCTTTTCTAAATTTTACAGTAAACGCTGGACAAATCACAAAATCAATTCTACAAATTATTGAATCAAATGAATTCAAAAATATTAAATCGGAGAACCCTCAAAAAGTTTTAATTGAATATCCAAGTCCAAACACAAACAAAAACCTACACATAGGACACGTAAGAAATATCTTTCTTGGAAATACATTAATTAATATTTTAAAATTTACAAAAAATGAAGTAATTACAACAAATATCTACAACGATCGTGGAATTGCAATCTGTAAAGCAATGATGGGTTATCAAATGCTTCACAGTAAAGAGTCTCCAGAAAGTTTAAACTTAAAACCTGATGAATTTGTAGCAAAATGTTATGTTGATTTTGAAAGTTTATCAAAAGAAGATGAATCCTTAATTGAGAAAGCTCAAGAGATGTTAATCAAATGGGAAGCAAACGATAAAGAGACAAGAGATTTATGGACAAAACTTTTAGACTTTGTATACTTAGGATACAAAGAAACAATGCAAAACTACAAAGTTAAAAAATTCGATGAGAACTATTATGAATCAGCAATCTACGACAAAGGAAAAGAGATTGTAGAAAATGCAATTAAAGATAAAGTAAAAGGTTTCAAATATGATGAAGAAACTGGAGCAGCACTTGTAGATTTTGAAAACGAGATATTTGGTAAAAAATATTTGATGAGAGCAAACGGTACAACGCTTTATATGACTCAAGACTTATACTTAGCAAAATTAAAAGAAGAAAAATACAAAGCAGACAAATACGTATTTATTGTAGGAAAAGAACAAAAATATCACTTTGATGTTTTATTTGAAATTTTAACAAGATTAGGTTTAGGTGGAGCAGATAAAAACTATCACTTTGCGTACGGTTACGTATATGATAAAGATGGAAACAAATTCTCATCACGTGGTGGAAATATTATTAGTGCAGATGAAATTTTAGATGAAATGGTAGAAAATTCAAAGAAAAATTTATTATCAAAAGATTTAACAAAAGATTTACCAACAGAAGAATTAATTAAAAGAGCAAAAATAATTGGTTATGGAGCTTTAGCTTTTTCAATCTTAAACGTTAATGCAATTTCAGATATTAAATTTGATGTACAAAGAGCTTTATCATTTGAAGGAGAAACTGGACCATATGTACAATACACATACGCAAGAATCAAATCAATCCTAAGAAAAGCAAATAGAGAAAATATTGAAACAAAAGATATTAACTTTGAGAACTACAATGAAACAGAAGTTAACTTAATTAAACAATTAGGAGAATTCAAATCAAAAGTATTAGAAGCAGAACAAAAGTACAAACCAAGTGCAATTTCAAATTACTTAATTAGAGTTTGTCAAAGTTTCAATGAGTTCTATCAAAACAATAAAATTATTGGCGGAGATGAAGACAAATTAGAGTCTCGTCTTTTATTAATTGAGAGTACCTCAAAGATTATTTCCGAAGGATTAAATCTATTAGGTATCGAAACACTTGAAGAGATGTAATCTCTTTAAGGCTATTTTAAAGATTATTATTAGATTATATTCGTAGAGTATCATCTGTTAGAAATCTTTGATTTCTTCAATTGAATCAACAAGTAAAATTATTTCAGTTGGTTTAGACTTACTTGGAATTGAAGTACTTGAAGAGATGTAATTTTTTCAAATTTGTCTCCAAATTAAAGTTATACTTAGTGGCACAACCCAATGTATGAGAGATAAAATTAAATAATTAAAAAAATCTTTTTTTATATCATTTTTTCTATATACATAAATTATATAACTTGTAAATATTATAATATAAGAACTTAGTAATATCACCAGTCCATTTTGTATGATTCCTAACGCTGCTAAAGTTCCATCAATATTAACCATTATTTTAATAATTAGAATTCCTAAAATAAAATAACTTGATCCAATAATATTATTCTTTAAGATTTGATTCATACTCTCAACACTTACAATTCCATTTTATTCATTTGGTGTCATTTCAGGGTTATTTAGAATATTTTTATTTTAAAGTTGAAATTTTCAACTTTAGATTTATATAATTTAAATTATTATATTTTCTAATGTCATCAATAATTACTCAAACCATACAAAATATAGTCAATGTATTGAAGTTTCGAACAAATAAAATTTTATTAAAAGTTCGGAATTTTGATATTTTGACTATGTGCTAAACGCATTAATCTGTCTAACAATTTATTCATCAGATTAATGTGTTTACTATAAAATATTTTCAATAAGAAATCAACAAGTAATGCTGGATAAAGACTTAGCAGACTTGTACCAAGTTGAAACAAAAAGATTAAACGAACAAGTTAAAAGAAATATTGATAGGTTTCCAGAAGATTTTATGTTTCAACTAACTGATGTTGAAATAGAATCTTTAAGGTCGCAAAATGCGACCTTAGACAATTCCACTCGTGGAGAACATACAAAGTATTTACCCTATGTATTCACAGAACAAGGTGTCGCCTGCCTATCGGGAATCCTAAAATCAAAAAAAGCAATTGAAATAAATTTAGAAGTAATTAGAACATTTGTAAACTTAAGAAAGTTCATAACAAATAATTCAGACATATTATTAAAAATTGATAACTTAGAACAAAAACAAATAGAGAATCAAATAAATAATAATTCTAAATTTGATGAAATCTTCAAAACTATAAAAACTGAACACATAAAACCAAAACAAGGAATATTCTATAATGGACAAATATTTGATGCATACGTATTCATAATAGACTTATTAAAACAAGCAAAAAAAGAAATAACTCTAATTGATAACTATATTGATGAAACAACACTAAACCTATTTACTAAAGTAAATTCAAAAATTAAAATTAAAATTTTAACAAATAATACAACACATAAACTAAAACTAGATGTTGACAGATACAATTCACAATACAATAACTTAACTTTAGAAAAGTTTAAACTATCACACGACAGATTTTTAATAATAGATAATCAAGTGTACCACATTGGCGCAAGCCTAAAAGATTTAGGAAATAAATGGTTTGCTTTTAGTAAACTAGAAAACTTAAGTTTAGAAATAATAAGTAAGTTAGAAAAAGAATAAAGCTTAATTAATTTTAATATTGAATATAGTAATATATGTGAACCTATATTGAATAGACCAACCAATAACCACATTACATAACTTAGAGTTATTACAAACTTTTATACTATTTTAATTCCTAACCAAATAGAAATGGATAAAGACATATGCACTGCAGAGGAATGGAAAGAGCTAAGTTATTTATCATCACTAATCTCAAGTTATGGAGTTGGGGAGTTCAAACCTTACGCAGAACACGACAAAGAATTGAATGAAGTTAAAATATACACATCAACAACACCAAGATATCAAAGTAAAATTAATGAACACTTATCAAAATATATTTCTATAAAAGATGGAAACTTATTAGTTGGACTTATAATTCACAACATAAGTAAATATAAATATTTATTCGAATCATATCTTGGTAATCAAATAAAAACATTTAGTGTGGGGTTCTTAGTTGAAATAATTTCAAAAGAAGAAAATTGTGAATATCAAATGAAAGATTATTATAATATAATAGATAACATAAATGTGGAGTTAAAATTTAATTAAATAAAAATGGTAAAAAATATATATTCAAAAAGAGAAATAAAGAAAATAAAGGATCTATTTAGTAAAGGAAAACTAGCTGATTTTGAGTTATTTATGTTAAAATATGGACCGCCTGGAGAGTTCAAACCTTTCGCATATTTTGACAAACACACACAAGACATATATGTTAGAACTCTAAATTCCGAAGTTATTGAATCTGATTTAGGAACTACAATTAATCCAAATTTAATTAATCTAGTAACAGTACTACATGAGATGCGTGGCAATGAAAAACTAGCAGGATTTACAATACATTGCGCAGATAGATTTCATCCAATATTTAAAGAATACATAAATCCTGAAACAAATATAGTTGGACTAGATAAAGTAATTAGTGCAATGTCAAGAGATTATCCAAAAGAATTAATAAATAAATTAACTAATACCTATCAACACACAATACGCACGATGCAAGTAGACTACGACCCAAGTGCATCTGAGCTAGAACCAAATTTTTAGGAAGTATGAATATGTCCACACTAATGACTAACAACTAACATATACAACAAATCTTTAAAATATCCAAACTTGAATTTAAATTATGTTAAAATCAAACCACATACTCTGGACACTTGGAATAAGTCCGTGGATTTTCAACTTCCTAAACTACGAGCTATCCATAATAATAATCTTATCAATTATTACATCATTAATGTCATCACTACCGGACATAGACCAAAAAATAGTAAGATATTTTAAAAAATTAAATTTTAAAACTTTATACTTAACTTATCCAATTTATATAATAGTAAAACTAATATTCAAACACAGAACAATCACGCACAGCCTGTTCATACCTATTGCAATTTTAATTAGTGTAAATTTATTACAATATAATATTTATCTAGAATATTTTTTAATTTCAGTAAGTTCAGCACTAATTCTACACATATTCGAAGATTGTATGACAATTGCTGGAGTAAAAATATTTTGGCCAATCCCAATAAAAGTAAAATTAGCAAATTTCAGAACAGCATCAAACTGGGACAACACAGTCCTACACATAATCGGATTATTGATATTATTATCATTTCCATTTTACTATTTCAGATTATTAGAATTGATTAAATTTTAATTTTTGATTAATTCATTTAATCTTTTTAATTTTTTTTAATTTATTTGTAAGTTTTAATACATATAATTTATATATATAATTTGATTTATTTATTTATGAAAAATTTAGATTATTTAAAAAATTGTGTGAAATTATTATTTTTTGATAAAAATATTGTTAAAAAAATTGAAAATTGTTCCTTTAAAATAATTTTAATTTACAATTTTATATTAATATTTACATATACAAATACAGATACGAATACAAATGAAAATATGTCGTGATTATTTTATGTTGTTCATTTATTTATCCAATTTTATTATAATTTTATTCTAGTTCCCA
>JABSQY010000094.1 GCA_013215525.1 Nanoarchaeales archaeon
GTTAATATTAGGAAAATTTAGTTATCATTATTTAAATAATTTTAAAGGTGTTAAGTTGTATAAACAAGAATTAGAAAGAAGATTAAATAAAGCTGACTACATAAGACTTCCTCCCGAATTAAGTTTAACTGCTAAATATAATGACATAGTAAATAATGATGATTATAAGAAAATGTTAAATGTTGGTGATAGATATGGTCAAAAATATTTTAAATTCTTTAAATTAAAAGATGGTATTGATATTAATACCATCCTTAGTAATTTAACAATAAAGGTTTATTCTCCTAATATTCCACGTATTACTAATGATTTAAAAATTGCGTTACTTACAAAATACAGCCAGAATTTTGATATCATTGCAAATAGTTATAGCCAAACTTCAAAATGGGAAAACGTTACTGATACTAAAAAGGAAAAGGTTACTGTAACTGTAAGGAGAGTTTCTTATATTACATATGATAATTCAAATAAAATATTAACCTTTTCACAAGATCCAATAGGTGAAGGAGCTGGAATTTCATCTGAAATACCAACTTATATTAATAATATGTTTAGTGGTTATAATATCAATTTTGATGATTATTTTGAAGTAATTGATTTATTAAAACCAACATGTGATTTAATTGATAATGGGACATTTAGTAGCTCTAAGATACAAGGAACAAATCAGTCTAGTGGGAGACAATATGAAACAATTGGTAAAAATAAAAAAGACAATTTAAAAGATGAAAGTATATTTAAGGCATTTAAGAATAATTCCTATACATTAGATAGAATGAGGCTAAGTCATAAGGATTTCAAAGGAACTTTTGAAATATTTTCTGGCAATATAATTAGAGTATGGTTTAACATAAACGGAGAAAATACATATGAGCTTAAGAGAAGCATTACATCAGTATTGTAAAGATAATGATCTAAAAGAATTAACATGTATTATACATATTGCTTTTATTAATTATACGTCTAACTTTTCTAAAGATTTTCTTGAGTGGGTAAATATATCTCCTCTTGTGCTAAATAATTATATTGGCATTGGCGAAACTAAAATTATAGATTTACTTTCTTTCTTAAGTCAAACATCACCTGAATATATTCTGAAGGAGTATAGATTTAATTGTAAAAATGAAGCTTTTTTAGAATCTTACGGAGTAACTATAGAAGAAGAAGATTTTGTTGAGAATGAGCAATGTACTGACCCTTGTAATAAGTGTGATGAATTTCATACATATTCATTATCAACTGATAAATATGTGATGGGCTTTTCTGGAAAGATAAAAGATATTCTGATCGATTTAAAATTAACAGATGAAGATATTTCTAAGGAATTGGTCATTATGAATACAAATGAAGATCATGTTGAAAAGATTGCAAATTTACTTGTATTAAAACTTAACCTACCTAATGGAAAAGAAGAAGAAGCTAAAAAAGGTATTATAAAATATATGCATACTTTTAGAGAGTTCACAAAAGTCTTATCTGATATAAGTGGAGATGCTTCTAAAATTACGAAGAATATAGTAAATATTGGTAAAGATGCAACGGGTATAAGCGATTTAAAAGACATTTTAATGTCATCATCTGATAGTTGAAATCACGCCCATGAGAATGAATTTTTAGATGAAAGATAGACTTAAAATATATTTGGTTAAATATGAGACAGCACAATGAAAATTATACTCTTATTAATCATGATATTTAATAATTTATTATTTGGACTGACACAGGATCAGAGAGATGAGATTAGATTAGCATTTAATCCATCAAGTGTTCAGAAAGAAATTAAAAGTATCGTTTTTTTTGATACTGTAGAGATAAATAGCTGTAGTGACTTGAATTATTCTTATCACTTAGTTATTAAAACTAATATTGATCCCTATAAGTTTTCATCTGTTGCAATTACTCCAATTGATTTGGTGTTTTATAAAGAAGATTTTACTATAAAGAATAATAAAATTTATTTATGGGTAAAAGAGGCGGACTTAAAAAAAATATACAATAATAAGTATAGCAATATAATTTTTTATGATTTTAATAATACTAAATATGTAGGACAATCAGCAATTTTTAATAAAAAAAGTTTTAAAAATGCACTTTATGAATGTAAAAGAATTATATCAAAAGAAAAAAGAGAAAAAAGAATTGATGAAATTACAATAACAATTGTTTTCGCAGTTATTGGAATAATTTTATTGGCTATTTTAATAATAGTAATAATATTAATAAAAAAAAGAGCTCTTAAAGTTGTAATTAAATCAAAAAAATCTCTACAAAACATTAGTAAAAACATTAAAGAATATAAGATTAATAACATAAGGATAGATGAATCAACTCGTGAAGAAATTAGAAAAAATGGTAGAAACAAAGTTGATGAAATGTTAAAACTTAACATTTTAAGAAAAGATGGTGTGCTTTCTGAAGAAGAATTTTATAGATTAAAAAAAGACCTTTTAGGGTAAGTATTTATTTACACCTCTCGAAGAAAGTTGGGACTGGCACCATTTATTAGTTCTATGAATAGTTTAAATATATAGTTACTAATTTTACATTTTATATATATTAATAGTTAGGAGTACGACAATTGAGACTTTATGTTAAAGATAAAAAAACGAAACAAAATATTTTCATTGATGATATAGCAAATACGAGAAAAGAAATTTCTCAAAAAATTGGTTCGACCAAAATTAGAATTAATAATCAAGATTATTATGTATCTGACATTAATGCTATGCCTGATGATAGTATTGCAATTACTACCGGATTAGGAGGAGTTATTGGTTTACTTGGAGGAATTCCAGGTCTAATTGCAGGAGGAATAATTGGAGGTCTTTTAGCAAGAAATTCGGACTTAACAGATAAAGCTAAAGCTATTTATTTCAATAAGAGCAAAGTATGAATAAGAAATTATTATTAGTGTTAATTGGTCTTATTTTTATCTCAATTTTTTTCATTTTAAATCAAAAAGCTATTAATTTAATCGTCCGAACAATATTTGAATGGAGATTTTTAAACATCACGTTGTGGTGTTATATCTT
Source organism: Nanoarchaeales archaeon (assembly GCA_013215525.1). Classification (GTDB taxonomy): domain Archaea; phylum Nanobdellota; class Nanobdellia; order Woesearchaeales; family UBA583; genus UBA583. The sequence goes on from JABSQY010000094.1 coordinate 3,033, forward strand.
AATATGTTTCATAATAAATTATTTATCATTAAATGATGTGACGAACAATGAATCAGGTATGATTTTTAAGGAATTTGGATTCTTTGCAAATAGCGCATTTACTGCTATTACTTTTGGATTAGCATTAACAACATCTACTTCAATATTAAAAGGGATATATATCCAACAATACTTTAGAGACAAAATATATTTTAATGAGTTTAGCGAAATAGATATATATTCTCTTTTAGTGGTGTCTTTATTTTTATTTGGATATTCAATTATTAGTTCTTTTAGGGTACTGAAAAGAGCAATAGTACTTAAGAATTCAAATGAAATTGAAATGAGATGATTAGGTTACACCCCTGAGAATGAATTTCCACTTTCTAAGTAAAACGTGGAGCGTAAGTCCTGCCTTTGTTGAAACAGAGTGTTTGTTTTTTTGTTTCGAAACAGCCTGAAACTCGTATAATAGAATTATGTAAATATGTTAGTATATTTGCATGGAGTTCAACAAGATAATATATCGAGCCTGAGACGAAGCGATTAAAATAATTTAATTAGCTTGACACACAGTTAGATAGTTATATTTCAAGTTTGAGTGGCAACAAGAACGGCATAAAAGCTAGTTCGTATTTTACGAGGTTAAATTTAGTATAACATTTATCAAGTAGGAGAAAACTCCTACTCTAACGAACTCTCTATATTAATATAAAGGTTCAAGTATGTATTCTATCGGATTAGATGTAAGTAAGTCAACAATCAATGTGTATATTCCAATTAACGAACTAGATATACAAATCTCAAATGATTTTAAATCACTAAAATCGTTATACTCTAAGTTAAAGAAATACTATAAAAAAGAAGTTTCTAAATTAGTATTTGTTTACGAACCCACAGGTAGTTACTCTGTTTTATTATCAAGATTTTGTAATAAACAATTGATAAATTGTTTTATAGTTAATCCTAAAAAAAGTGTTAACTTTTCAAAAGCAATAGGCAATAGAAATAAAACAGATATTGATGATGCCAGAATGTTATCGCAAATGATTGTAACAGCTAAAGAGCAGGAGATAAAAGTTCCTGTTATCAATAAAACAGTAGATGAAATTAAAGAACTAATATCTTATTACAGATTCCTTATAAAAGAGCAGCAGCAAAATTCTAACCATCTTGAAGCAGTAAGTGTCAAAGAAGGTTCTACCCTTGTTATTAAAACAATTAAACAAATCTTAGCTTCATTAAAAAAGAAAGAACAAATTGTTCTTTTATCCATTAAAAAGATAATTGCAAGTGATAAAAAACTGTATCAATCGTATTTAAATATACAAACAATAAAAGGTATTGGAGAAGTATCTGCAATAGTATTACTTCATCACTTTATTAAATACCCAAATACTAACCAAAGGCAAATTGTATCCCTAGCAGGACTTGATCCTGTTCATAAATCTTCTGGTACCTCAATTAGAGGAAAAGCTAAAATATCTAAAGCAGGTTGCAATATTTGTAGAAGTACATTGTTTATGGCAACGATAGTAGCAGTACAACATAATGAAGAATTAAAAACATTTTATAATAGATTAAAAGATAATGGTAAACATACCACAGTAGCACAAATAGCAGTTATGAGAAAAATGGTTGTATTAGCACATACTTTATACAAAAATAACGAGGTATATGATCACAATAGATTTAAACAAATATGAAATAAGACTATTTTTAGTTAAAAACTTTATCAATATTTAAGGTGGCAACTGTGTGACCGTTAAGAAAGGTGCGTTAATGTACGTTTTCTCACAGGAAATAATGGGGACAGGCACCTTTAATTTATTGACCAAAAGAATTAATGTATTATTTACTTGTTTCAATATGTACCAAAACTAGCTTACGACTTTTATTTTCAAGAGCTCATACAAAGTTACCTTTGCGCTTTTTTATCTGCAAGCAGAATTTAGTCATTTCATTCCGGCATCTTTTTCTTAATTGTCAGAAAAAGAAGCAAAAAGAAGCAAGAGACGAAATGAGAAAGCCCTCTGGGTTCCTAAATATTTTTATTTGTTTGACCTACTCTTGTGCTTGCACTCTCTGTGAGAAAATGTGCTAAAGAGCACATTTCTTTAGCTCCTCCTTGATTTTTTCACAAAGGCTAGCTCCTATGTCTATATTTTCACTTTGAGGAAGAAGACTAGTTAGACCATTTTTTTTATGATACACGTTAATTGTAAACCTCTTGCCATTTTGATTCAAGTGATACGCTTTGGATGTAGTACCACTTGAGCTTTCAATAATTGCATATTTTTCTAGTGTTTCTTCAATCTTATCACTATCAATATTAATGTCTTTAAAGTTCATATTTTCCCTTATTTAAGGGGAGTATACTAAAAGCAATATAAAAAGCCATTTAAGTATACCTTCACTACTTTTTTTTAAAAAGAAAGGAGACAGATAAGAATGGCACCTTTAATTTATTTACTTAAAGAATTAAAATATAATCTACTTGTTTCAAAATGTACCAAAACTAACTTACGACTTTTATTTTTAAAAGCTCATACAAAGTAACCTTTGCGCTTTTTGATCTGCATGCAGAATTTAGTCATTGCATTCCAGCATCTTTTTGTCTGCAAGCAGGATTTAGTCACTTCGTTTCGGCATCTTAATTGTCAGAAAAAGAAACAAAAAGAAGCAACTGACGGGATGATAAAGCCCTTCGGGTTCCTAAATATTTATATTTAATAGAAGAAATCATTTATTTGAAAAACGTGGAGCGTGGTTCTGACTTTGTTGAAGCCGAGCGTTTATTTTATATTTCGGGAAAAACTGAGGACTGTCTGACCGTTAAGAAAGGTGCTTTAATGCACGTTTTCTCGCAGAGAGTGCAAGCACAAGAGGGAGTTCCGCAAGTTAGAAATACAAAATAATAAGTGAGGGAAGCTGCAAGCCTTCAACAACCGTCAGTTGCTTCTTTTGTTACGTTTCTTTCAATAAAGAAAAGTAAAGAACGGAATGCGTTAGCGTTTTATGAGCTCTAAATCCAGCCACTAAAATAGTTCAAAAAAATATAATATAATATAAATAAAAAAGGGATATTTGTTTTAAAAAGTATTTGTATGAATTTTGATTTGATTAAATAAAAAGAAGAAACTTTGGAGGAGCCACCCAGAGTCGAACTGGGGATCAAGGACTTGCAATCCAATGCATTAGCCACTTTGCTATGGCTCCGTAAGTTTTTTTTAAAATGGAGGAGAACAAGGGATTCGAACCCTCGGAGGTGTGACCCTCGCC
>JABSQY010000095.1 GCA_013215525.1 Nanoarchaeales archaeon
ACTGTCAATTATATCATTCTCTCCCAGAACTTCCTGGAAGGCTGTAATCTGGCGATCGAGTAGATGTTGTAAAATATAATATTATTGATTATCATATTGATAATTTAAATCAATTTAAAGTTTTAACAAATTATAATTTACAAAAACCTAATTTAAAGGTTTATTCAATTAATGAGATTATTTTAGAAAAAATTAGAGCATGTATTACAAGGGAGCAGTTTAAACCTCGCGATGTTTTTGATTTGTATTTAATTAATTTAGAAAATGATGTTTTTTCTATGGATAAAGATAATATTTTTAGAAAGTTAAGTTCATCTCCTTTTGATTTTAGTTTAATTATTCCAAATATTAAACGATTTGTTGATTTGGATATTGATTTTAGCCGTGAGTTGGAAGATATTTACAATTTATCTTTAATTGAGTTTGATGAGGAAGATTTTATTAGTTTTAATGAAAAATTAATTGGATATTTAAAAGGTGTTGGTGTCGAGTTTTTGGAGGAGAATAAAAAATGAGTAGTGCAAATGAAAAACAACAAAAGGTAATTGATTCTATTGATGGGATTAAAGTAGTGGATGCAGGTGCTGGGACTGGAAAAACTTTTACAATTAGTAAAAGGTATTTAAATATATTAGAAAAAAGTAAATGTGATGTAGAGGATATTTTATTAGTTACTTTTACTAAAAATGCAGCATTTAATTTAAAAGAAAAAGTTATTAGTTCTGTTACATCAAATATTAAAGATAAAGTTTTAGATGCTCCAATTTGTTCTTTTGATAGTTTTTGTTCTAAACTTGTATCTTCTTATGGGATTGATTCGCCAAAATATTTAGGAATTAAAAATGTTAAATTGTCTAATTATAAATTAATTACTGATAATGTTATTATTGATAATATTTTTAAGAAATTTTTTAATTCATTTTTAAAAATTAATGAACAAAAGTTTGGAAATATATTATCAACTATTTCTGAACCTAAAAGTGTTTATTCTTTAATTGAAGAATTATTATGTAAAGGAATTTATCCAACTAAAACTGGATGGTTTTTAGATGGAGGAAATAAAATACTTGGTAATAAAAATGAATTTTTAGCACGGGTGATGGAATTAAATAATCCTGTTGAAATGAAAACTAAAGTTAAAGGTTCTAGTTTACTTACTGATTTTGAAAAGAGAATTAAGGAGAAAAAATATAATAACTCTTCAATTAATTTAGAACTTGATTTAGGGAACTTTTTGAACACTGAACTACTTGAACTTGCGTTTGATGATAAGTCACGAGAAATTGTTGAAGAATTTATTCATAATGTTTATTTTGACTTTATTACTTTTATGGCAAAGAATAATTATATGACTTTTTCTTTAAATTCAATGTATGCTTTTTTGATTTTGTATTATGATGAAAAAGCAAGAGATGAAAATAGTTTTGATTATATTATGATTGATGAGTTTCAAGATACTAATGAGATGCAGTTTATGTTAATTTTATTACTTATGAAAAAAGAAAATTTATGTGTTGTTGGAGATTGGAAACAAGGAATTTATAAATTTCGTAATGCATCAATTGAAAACATTACACAGTTTGATTCTAAGTTAAAGTATTTTTGTGAGATGCTTGAGTTTGAAGATAGTGGAAAGATTTGTTTTGATTGGAAAAATTGTGAAAGTGAGAAATTAAATTTTAATGTGAATTATCGTTCAGCTCAAAACATTTTAGATTTTTCAGTTGCAAGTTTAACTTTGAAAGGTTCAGGTAAAGAAGACGATGTTAAACTTCCGTTAGATGTTATTGGGTTAGAAGCTGGAAATGAAAATTATAATGATTATTGTGATATTGAATTTTTAAAGGCTGATTGTCGTGATGACGAGATTGATATGATTTTAGATAAGATTAATTCAATTGTTGGAAAGAAGATGATTCCTTGTAAAACTGATGGTGAAAGATTAGTTAGATTTTCTGATATTGCGATTTTATCTAGAACTAGATTATTTGGTTTGGATATTTTAAAACGATGTCAGGCTGTTGGTTGTCCTGCAGTTTATGATGGGGGTATTTATTTATTTTCAGAAGAACCTTCAATTTTACTTCTTGCATGGACTAAGTTGATTTTAGATGTTGATTGTCGTAGTTCTTGGATTACTATACTTGAAAAAGAAGAGTTATCTTTTTTAGAGATTGAGAGAATAATTACTAATAAAGATTATCCTAAAAAAATTATTGATTTTAGATTACATTTGTTAAAAAATAGAAAAACTATTTCTTATATTGTTGATGAAATTTTTAAAAAGTATGGTTTTAATAATGAAATATCTAATCAGATTGTAATCATTTTAGATAGTTTGTTTAATTCTAATTTGATTTCATTATCAGATTTGGTTGTGTTTATTGAAAGTTGTATTAATGATGAGTCTGTGTTTAGAGTTGAGATTTTAAATTCTAAAAATTCTATTAAAATCCAAACAATTCATGGTTCTAAAGGATTAGAATATCCGATTGTGTTTGTTGTTAATTGTAATAGTTCAAATTTTCCAATGAGCTCAAAGGGAGTTAATACTTTATTTTATGATAAAAGTTGTGGTGTTCGATGTAAGTTAGAGTATGATTCTAATTTGAATTATGTTTTTGACTCGTGGAAATCTGATTTAGTTAGTTATAAGTTAAATTCTGATTATGATGAGGAGAGGAGGCTTATGTATGTTGCTGTGACTAGAGCAATGTTTGATGTTTATTTGACTGCAAATCGTCCTTCAAACTTTTTTAAGGAATATTCATGTGGAGATGAGAATGTGAAAATGTTTGAAAAAGATTTTAAGTTTAATTTGAATTTTAAAAATTCTGAAGATTTTGATAATGATATTGATTTAAGTTTAGATATTAAAGAAAATACTGGTTTAGTAATTACATCACCTCATAGTTTTATGACTTATGATAGTTCAGGTGGTTATGGTCGTGGAAAAGATTTTGGAACAGTGTTACATAATTTAGCTTTTAGAAAATGTTCTGGATTAGAAGTTAGTGATGTTAGTGACGATATGAAAAAGGATTGGAAGAATATTTCAAATTATATTGATAATGAGTTGAAGGATTGTGAGTTATTACCTGAAGTTGATTGTAGCCTTCCATATAAAAATTATTTAATTAGAGGAATTATTGATTTAGTTGCTGTGTATTCTGATAGAGTTGAAGTTATTGATTGGAAGAGTGATGTTGATAAAACTAATTTAAATGAGTATAAAAAACAGTTGTCTGTGTACTGTGAAGTTTTGAAGGGTGTGTATGATTTGCCTGTTGTTGGTAAAATATTTTGGAGTTATACAGGCGAGTGTGAAGTTGTTGATTTACTGGAGTTGAGTAGTTTTATTGAATAAGTACATTTTTCATTATTTTGGCACAAACATTAATTTTATGTTCTTAAAATTATAGTTTGTTCTTATTAATGCCAAAAAACTGAAATATTATTTAAATACATCAACACCAAATTCTTCTTTTATTTTTGAGTTAAATCTAAATAAATCTTTATCATTTGATAATATACAAATATTTTCTAGTTCTTCATTTAGTTCTAGGCTTTCTGCTAGTAAAGTGATATCTCCTAATTCAGGTAGTAGACTTTCTCTTTGTGCTAATTTCTTTAATTTATGTGAAATTTTATTGTGTTCAAGTTTATCTAAAGTTATTTGATATAATTCTATTGGAAATTTTGAATAGAATTCTTTTATTTTTTCTATATATTCTTGCGTCTTTGTAAATTCATGTTTTGTTTTATATTTAGAGATAATATTGTCAAATCTTTTTTCTAGAGTTTCACATATTTCTTTACCGTTGAATCTTCTATCTCTTTTACAAGTTTGCCAGATTTGTTCTTTTGTTACTTCTAAATTTGATTGTAGTTCTTTTACAACTGTTGGAGTTAAGATGAATTTGTTATTGTTTCCTAACAATGCGATTTGTCCTGCGTAGTCGTTTATATCTGAGTGGAAGAAACTGTAATCTCCTATGTTTACTAATAGTTTTGCAAGGATTATGTTTGTGTCTAATACTATTGTTTTATTTTCTGGTTTGAAAGATTCAGTAGGATTTAATTCGTTTGGTTTTAAATTGTTGAATATTTCTGATTTGTATTGTTCTAGTTTTTCATAGTCTGGTTCAACTAGTTCAAGTGCAATTAGGCAGTAAAGTGCTTTGCTATATTCTTTGTTTGGAATTAATCTTTTTTCAATTAGAAATACTAAATAGTTTGTATCATAAGTTATTCTTAGTTCAGTTAGTTGACTTCTTAATGGGATTTTTTCATTTAGTTCGTAGTCTCCACATGTGAATTCGTTTAAAACTTGGAGTTTCTTATCTTTAATATTTTGGTTAGTTGGATCATATGTTAGATATTTGTTAATTAGTTTAATTGTAATTCTTGGATATATTTTTTGTGTGTATCTGTTGGTTTTCTTGATTGTGTTCTCTATTGCTTGATTTAGTATTTCATATAATGTGTTCAGGTGTCCTTTGTTTTCTTCTATTTTTGGAATAATTTTATGTACGTTTCTTAAATGTTCAACTAGTAAGTCATATAATTTTTCATCAATATCATTTTGTAATTTTTTCAAATAGAGTTCGATGTTTATCATACTTGGATTTGTTTTTTTAAGTTTATATTTCTTTGTAACATTTTTTTGTTATTTAGTGTTTGAATGGTTTAAGTGACATTTATTTTTAAAGTGTAATTTTGATTTAGGTATATGGTTCAATATTACAAGGATTCGAAGAAAGAAAGAAATATTAGACGATTTGGTTATTTTGGAAAGTTTTATTATTCTGAGTTGTTTAAAGATATTTTAGGATTTCTTTTTATTTTAGGTTTAGTTATTTTATTTATTATGTTTCAAGTTGGAAAAGTTGCTTTCTGGTTTGGTTGGTTTGATAGTTTTTGGTCTGGTGTTGGTAATGTGTCTGGATTTATCACGTTACTTTGTGTTTGGTATGGTTTGTATTTGAGAATTAAGGAGCGTAGGAGTGCTGAGTTCTGATTGTTTTTGGCTTTGTGTGTTCTTTTGTGTGTCGTTGATTTTTGTTGTGCTGTTGGTGTTTTGTGACGTCCTTCAATATATTTAATAATCAAATTTATATACTTTAATTTTTCCAAATTATTATGATAAATAATTTAGATTCAAAAGTTAATCTAGAAGAACTAAAAAAAGAAGTTGCAGATTTTTCAACTAAACGAGACTGGGATCAGTTTCATAATGCTAAAGAGCTTGCTCTTGCTTTATCTATTGAATCTTCTGAGTTATTAGAACTATTTCGGTGGAAAACACCAGAAGAAGTTAAAGAAATAATGAATGATGTTTCTAAAAAAGAAGAAGTTAAAGATGAATTATCTGATATTTTTAATTTTGTACTTAGAATTGCACAATTTTATGATATTGATTTAACTTCTGCTCTTAGAAGTAAGATGAAAAAGAATGAACTTAAATATCCAGTAGATAAATTTAAAGGTTCAAATAAAAAATATAATGAGGATAATTAAATATGTTAATTTATAGTTCTAATAAAAAACAATTTATGGCTGATGTTGATAGTGAAACTTTTATGACTAAACTAAAGGAAGAGTATGGTTCTAAAATTGGTGGGATTAATCCTCGTGAAGAAGCTTCTTGAAAAAACAAACTTTACGCCTAAATTGATTTCAAAGATAGAATCTTTAGCATCACCAAAAAGGTTATCATTAAATAAATATAGAAAAATTCTACTTGAAACAACTGATTTATGTTTTTATTGTGAAAAACCTCTAGTAGAAAATCAAATAGATGTTGATCACTTTATTCCTTGGAGTTATATTTTTGACTTAATTGGTACTTTTTAACCTTAAATATTATTTTATAGTTTTATTTGTGATGTAATACATTACAAATTTAAAAAATAAAATTTATTTATTTAGTTTTTCTAATAACCATTTGTAAATTGGTATAATTATAATTCTTTTATTATCTATAATTTCCTCTCCTTGTTCATCTTCAGTTAATATTAAACCTTCTTTTAGATTATATTTTTCCATTGCTTCTAAAAGACCAGTAATTTCCCTTTTTTTAGTTTCTTCATTTAATTTATTTATATTTTCTGTAGGTTATTTTAAGGTTTCATTATGAAACTATCTCTTATAGTAATGAATTGAAAAATGAGAATAA
>JABSQY010000096.1 GCA_013215525.1 Nanoarchaeales archaeon
AGTGCACATCTAAATTATTTGGGTTCAGAAAAATTGTCTGAAAAATTAATATTTAATTTTCAAAATTTAAATTAAATTAAATAAAACTTAATGATATTTTTTGATTATACTAATTTATTTAATTAATTCACCAAAGTTTTATAAAAAAATATTACTTATATTATTCTATAATGGCTAAACAAGTTAAAAAAACAACTGATCCTAAAAAGTCAGTTGATAAAAAAGTTTCAAAAATTGAAACTAAAAAGTCTAAAGAGTCTTCTGATTCTTTAAAATTAAATTTTAAATTTGATTATAAAAAAATTAATTTTGAGAGTAAAATTCTTTCAGTTTTTATTGCGATATTTTTTATTTCTATTGCAATGTTTGTTGCGTGGGATGTGCGTGATGGTGCAATTAATTTAGATGGATTAGATAAAAATATTGAGTCTAGTATTTATTCTAATATTCAAAATATACTTGCTCAACAAGTAAATCAACAATATCCTAATTTAAATGATATTTACAAACAAGAGAAAATAGCAAAAGAGTATGCTGTTGTTAAAGAAACTGGGAAGTTTAATTATGATGGGCAAGAGTTATTTGTGTCTGATTTAGTTAAATCACAAGCTAAAGGTTACAAAGATCAGTTTAAGGCTGACAATGGGCAAACTTACTTGACTGCCATTGATCCTTATTTCTTTTTAGGTATTGCTAGAAATTATAACTTAAATGGTCATACTGGTAATACTTTAAATTCTGAGGGTAATCCTTTAATTGATTATAAATTAGCTCCTACTGGAGTTCAAGGTCAATTTGATGTAGACTTCCATACTTGGTTAGAATCAAAATTATTTAAAAATGATAATTTAGATGAAACTGCTACGGTTGGAGATTTAACTAAATCAATTTTCACAATTTCAGCTATTTTTGCAACACTTGCTGCTATTCCAATTTTTTTAATTATTAGAACTTTTTCAAATAATTTATTTGCTTTATTTGGTTCTTTAATTCTATTAACTGTTGGAACATTTGTTTCAAGAACAGTTGCAGGATTTGTAGATACTGATGCTTATAATGTATTTTTTCCTTTATTAATCTCTATGTTTTTAGTTTATTCTATAATTAATAAAAATAAAATATTTTCAGTTTTCTTTTCAATTTTAGCAGGTTTATCGATGGGTATGTTTACTTGGGCTTGGGGTAATGCTTGGTTTATGTTTGTATTTTTAGTTTCTGCTTTAGTTATGTACTTAGTTTTTGAATTAGTATCTAATTTATTAGTTAAAAATAAAGATTTAAAATTTAATTTAGTAAATCAATCAATTACTTTATTTTCATTTTTAATTTCATCATTTATTTTCACAAAATTGTTAGCTAAACAAAATATTTTATCATCTTTTGGAAGTGCGGCTGGACAAGTTTCAAGTAGTGTTTCTGTAGCTACTTCAAATATATGGCCTAATGTATATACTTCTGTTGCTGAGTTAAATCCTGCATCTTTTGGACAAATCATTAGTTCAGTTGGAGGAGCACTTGTATTTTTAATTGCTATGATTGCTTTAGTATTTTTAGTTTTAGAATATCTACCTAGTAATTCAAAACAAAAGTTATACAAACGATTAGTTATAATTTTTTCATTTATTTGGACTCTTGTTTTTATTAATGGGAAAATGACATTTTTAACTGCGAATAATCCTTTTGTATTTATTGGTTTATTATTTTTACCAGTTCTTGTCGCAATGATTCTTGCTTTAATTAATGGGAATTCATCTATTAAAATTTTTATGTCTATGCTTTTATCTATTTGGATGGCTGGGACAATTTATATGAGTTTTAATGGAGTTCGGTTTATTTTATTACTTGCGCCTGCTTTTGCAATTTCTGCTGGTATTGGTTTATATTATATTTATTTAGTTTGTAATAACTTTTTTGAAAAAGAACTTAAACCTAAATCTTACTTTGGAAAACAATTTGGTGGGTTATTAGTTTCATCTATTATTTTCTTTACAATTTTTAGTCCTATGTATACACAGGCTCATAGAATTAGTGATAATACTGTTCCTAATTTTAATGATAATTGGTATGATGCTATGGAGAAAATTAAAACTGAAACTACTGAGAAAACAATTATTACTTCTTGGTGGGATTTTGGACACTTTTTTGCAACTGTTGCAGATAGAGGAGTTACTTTTGATGGTGGTTCTCAAACTACTCCACGTGCACACTGGGTTGGAATGTTACTTATGGAAAACGATCAGGCTGTAGCGCAAGATATTTTAAGAATGCTTGTTTGTGGTGGTAATGAAGCTCATAATACTTTTTTAAGTTTTACAGAAGGTGGGACTGCTGATGCTATTAAAATTAATAAAGTTTTATACAAAACTTTTGGATTAGATTCAGCTGAGACTCGTACTGTTTTATTAGAGAATAAATATTATACTTTAACTGATTCACAAGTTGATGAAGTTATGGAATTGTTGTCTTGTGATGAACCTCGTGAAAATATTGTTATTACTTCAAATGATATGGTTGGTAAGGCTGGAGTTTGGGCTCATTGGGGAAGTTGGGATTTTGAAAAGAAATATGTTTCAGATTATTATCTGACGAAGTCTGCAAATCAGTTTAGTATTGAGATTGATATGAATGAATCTGTTGCTCAAAAATATATTGATGAGTTAAATGACATTGATTTACGTGCTAGAACTCAAAATATTAAACGTGCAGATTTAATTAATCAATGGTATGCTCCTTATCCTAGTTATGTTCCAATTCAAGGGAATTATAAAGTTCCTTGTCAAATTAATAATGGGACTACTATTATGTGCGCACAAGGTGTTGAGATTGAAGCTACTGGTTTAGATATGAAAGTTAAATCAATTGCTAATGAACAAATTACAATTAAAAATGTTGTTTTTCCAACTCAACTTGGTACACTTAAAACTACTTTAAATGATGAGAATGGACAATTTGATTTAATGTTAATTCCAACAGGTAATGGTTATGAATCTATTTTAGCACAATCTCCTTTAGGAGCTAGTTTATTTAGTAGATTGTTTTATTATAATGGGTATGGAATTACTCATTTTGAATTATTTGATGCGAGACATGGAGGGAATAATCCTTTAACTGTGTGGAGAACTTTATGGGACCCTATTACTGAGTCTGATTTGATTTCTGCTACTCTTGCAGCTCAACAACCTGTTGTTGAAGATGTTCAAGTTTCTGAAACTAATGTTTCAGAATAATTATTTTTATTTTTTAGCTTTCGAANATGTTTTGAAACGGATGCTTTTTCATCAATGCACTAATTTTTTTTGGGTCGAGGAGATATAGATTCTACCTCGACCAAAAAAATTAGCACCTTGATAAAAAATCCTCCTAAGTTCAGACCTCTTTGTTTTTTTCTCTCGATCTATTTATTCGAACATATTTACAGAATTAGTTTTTTAACTTATTTTATTTTTAATTAAAAAAGAATTAGATAATTTGATTTAAAATATTTAAAATTTTAGTTTTAATGTTTTCAAGTTCTTCTTGTGTGTTTGCTTCAAAACGTGTTACTAATACTGGACTTGTGTTACTTGCTCTTACTAATCCCCAACCATTTTCAAAGTTAATTCTTAATCCATCAATTTCTATTAAATCTGTGTAATTTAATTCTTGTTTATTTTGTTTAACTTTTTCTATGAATTTATTCACAATATCAAATTTTATAGATTCATCTACTTTAACTTTTTCTTCGTTTGTTGAATACACTTTAGGTAATTTTTCAATTTCTTTTTCAAAGTCCATTCCGTTTGCTTCTAACTCTAAAATTCTAAATGTTGAATATATTGCATCATCGTATCCGAAGTATTTATCTTTGAAAAATATGTGTCCGGATAATTCAATAGCGAAACTTGTGTCTGGATTTTCTCTTATTACATTTTTAATATTTGAGTGTCCAGTTTTTGTCATTATTGTACTTCCTAATTTATCTATTGTATCATACATTACTTTAGAACATTTTACTTCTCCGATTACTTTTGGATTTTCTATTGTTTTAGCTAATAAAATTCCAAGGATATCTGGGTTGATTGGTCCAGATTTTAAGCAAGCATAAACTCTGTCAGAGTCTCCGTCGTGAGCAAATCCAAGTTCACAATCATCTTTGTTTAATTCATCTATTAAATGGTCTAGATTTTCTCTTACGGATGGGTCTGCGGGATGGTTTGGAAAATCTCCATCTGGTTTTTCATACATTAACTTATAATTTAAATTTAATTTGGCGCAAATTTGTTTTATTGTAGGTCCACTCATTCCATTTCCGCAATCAATTATAAATTCTTTTTTATAGTTTTTTAGATTTTGAAATTTATCTACAATCATTTTAATATATGGAGTTGTAATGTCAAATTTTTCACAATTATAATTATCTTCAATTTCTATAGTTGAATTTATTACTTGGTCTTTTAAATTTTTAATATCTTTACCAAAAAAAGATTTATTATCAATTGTCATTTTAAATCCATTGTATTCTTTTGGATTGTGTGATGCAGTAATCATTATGTTTGATGTACATTGCGTATCTTTGTGGTATCCTGAAAAATATGTTACTGGTGTTGGAACTTCTCCTAAATTTATTACTTTTAAATTTGCTTTATTTAATCCTGAAACTAACCATTTAAAACAATCTATTGAGTGAGTTCTACAATCAAATCCTATACAGACACTATCTTCAATTTTTTTAATTTCTAATCCCACATAATATCCTATTTTTTTAACTAAATCTTCACTAAAGTCTTCTTTGAAAATTCCTCTGATATCATATTCTTTAAATATTAATTCATTTATTTTTTTATTTTCCATTTTTTTATTTTGTTTGTCGTCATGGTTATTATGTTTACTATTTTTATTATTATTAATTTTCAAGGAATTATCAATCCCTAAGCCGTTGTCAAATGAGACATTTGTCAAAGTTTTAGTTTTAATATCTTTAATAAAGTTTGTAAAATTTTCTTGTAAATCTTGTTGTAATATTGCTTTGATTGCTGCAGGTGTTGTTGCTGGAGATTTCCACGATGAAATTGATTTTAAGTTTTTTCTCATTACAAAAGCTGTTTTTGTTAAAAAGTTTGAGTCTCCTTGAACGCAACAAGGATAAATGTGTTGTGTTGGATTTCCAGTTTCATCAAAACTTGTTTTTATTTCAAAACTTAATGGTAATCCATTTTCTTTTATTTTTTTAAATATTTGAGATGGATTTGGGTAATTGTTAAAATTTTTATTTAAATGAATAATCTCTTTATTTTGGATTTGTGATAATTGGTTTGATTCAATCATTACTACTTTATTTAATTTTTTATCAAAAAAACAAGCTCCACCTTTTTGTGGTTTTATTGGATTATTTGATACAATTTCCATAATCATTCCGTATCCTTTATCAGCAAGTTCTAGTGCTAAACTTAATGAAGGATAATCTATTGATGAATTTAAATAATTTAAATCTTCTATGTTATATGATAATAAGTTTAAATGTTTTTCTAATAAATTACAAAATTGTTCACTTTTCAAATATGTTTTATTTTTGTAGTTTTTTGAATCAATATTAAAAATTACTTCGTTGTGAACTTTTTGCATTAACATTTGTCCGTGGTTGTGAAGTTTTTTATTTTTTGTTGTTGATTTATCAAATTGTAAAGTTCCATTTTCTAATTTAATTCCGTGAAACTTTTTTTGAATCATAAAATAAATATTTTTCGGATTAAATCCAAAAAAATTCCATTCAATAAATTGTTTTAAAATTTCATCTGATGTTTCTTCATTTAAAATTATTAGATTTTTTTGTTTGTTTAAAATTTCTTTTACGGAGAGGTTATATTTTTCAGCAAGTTTTGATACATCAAATGCTAATTGTAACATATGTCTATTTCCTAACGAAATATTTTGTGATACGATATTTTCTTTTCCAATAATTTTTAAAATATTTTCTTTTGAAATTTTATTTTTGATTTCAATTATTTTATTTTTAAATTCATCTTCTGTTTCATTTAACTTTATTTTTTTAATTTCATTAATTTCTTCATCTTGCATATGTTTAATTATTTCTTCAATTGAAAATTTTGATAAATTTAATAAATATTTTGTGCCAAGTCCAAGCCGTGTCGCTTCACCTGCTGCTGTGTGTTCCCAGAATATTTCTCCATTCAAAATTGCTAATTCAGCTTTAGAAATATCAATTGTTTCATCATCTAAAATGTTAATATCTTTATCTGTTATAGGTTCTAATTCAGAAAAATTACAATATTTATTTATGTGTGTTTGGTTTTCTTTGATTTTATTTAAATTAATGTCTGATAAATTATCATAATGATTTAAAAGAATTGAATTTAAATTTTTAAGAACTGAACTTTCATAAGATTCAAAAGAATTTAAATCTAATTTTAAATTTTGACTCATAAATTAACTTGTATTTATTTTTATTTAATATTTAATTTTAACTTGTAGTTAAAATTATTACTTATGAAATCTATTGTTGGAAAGTTATAACTGTTTATG
>JABSQY010000097.1 GCA_013215525.1 Nanoarchaeales archaeon
AATAAATTTAAAAATATCTATCCAAAAATCACTTTCTTTAGAATCTGTTAATTTAAGTATTTTCAAAGAGTTTTCAAATTTAAATATTAAATTAGTCATTTCAGATTTGTCTTCAAATTCAGAAAAATTAGTTTTTGAAAAACTCTCAAATTTTTTATAAATTTCTTTCTCTAGTTTAGAATACTGTGATATGTCATATTTTTTTCAAAATAGCATACAATATAATTAATTATTTTAATTATAATGTACTGTTTTCTCTTAAAGTAACTATAAGATTAATTTTTGTACAAAAATTAAACTTTAATTCTCAATATTAAACAATCTTAATATAAACATCAAACAACATATAAACATATGAAAAATAAAAATATATTATTAATACTATTATCAATAATTCTTGTGACATTCTCAGCATGTACACAATCTATCGAAGAACAGACGCAAGACTACAAAGAAAATAAACAGATTGTATTTGATTTTGTAATGAATTCAGATGAATTTAAATCTAATCAAGGATTTGATGTACGATTAATTGATGAAGGTTTAAATAGTTGCGGTGTTGACTGTTTTGACTTTGATTTAGAATTTTCCACACTAGGTGATAGAATTGGATATAAAATGTCTGTGAGGATGCAAGATGGAGTTCCAGAATATACAAGTAACTCGACTGCCTTAAACTAATTAATACTAAATATATTTATCAATACGTATTAATTTACCACATTTATTAAAAACAAAATATTATAAATAGAATTCATCAAAAATATTTATGATTTTACTTAAAAATTTTAAAAAAGGACAAGCATTGCCTTTAAACACAATTGTAATAGCAACATTAGTAATTATTGTATTATTAGTAATTATTGTATTCTTTACAACTAGTGTAACAGAAAGTAATGAGACAATAGGAGGAGTTACTAAATGTAATCAAGAAAATCCAATTTTATCTCGACTGGGATATACATATGTTGAACCTCAAGAAGTTGGTAAAACTTGTGACATTCAACATACTGGTTCAAAAAATGCAATTGGTGTGGCTAATTGTTGTGTGCTAAAAGATACATCTAGCAGTACAGTACCACAATAATAAATATATTTTATTTATTTCACACTTTTTTAAACTAAAAATCATAATTCTAATTATTAAACTTAAAAAATAGAAATTTTACTATGTAAAATTATACATTATATAAAAATAAAAATAATATTAAAAGAAACTATCAAGAGTTCTAACGTTCTTTATTCCATTAAGACTTCTATCAATCATCATAAGTTCAAAGTCGTGAGCCTGTAAAATCTCTCTAATTGAGTCTTTATTAATAGTTTTAAACTCTACGTCCACATCTTCAGTTTTCATGTGTTTAAAGATATCAAATACCTCAGTCCATTTATGTTCAAAATAATCATGCCACTTTAATAACTTAAAAATTTCATCCCATCTATCTTTATACTCTCGAACCATCTTTAATGCCTTTTTAGGTCCAATACCTTTAATTCCACCAGGATTAAAATCAGTTCCACATAAAATTGCAACAATAATTAATTCATCAAGTGTAATTTGTAACTTATCTAACACTTTATCTAAATCATAAAATTCAATTGGAACGTCACGATAAATAGAACTCCCAGGTATTTTTCTCTTATTTGAAATAGATAAATTTCTAATTAAAAACTTTGTACCAAACAATAAACTATCAAAATCTTGAGAACATGCAGCAAAAACTTTTCCTTCATTACAAAGCCGTCCTGCCTGCGCTTCTCCTTCTGATGGAGCTTGAACTACTGGAAACCCAAAAGCTTCAATCAAAGCAATAGAATCTTTAACCATTACAGGAGTTAGTTTATTTAATGCTTGCGCGTGCTTTTTTGCTTCAACTAAATCATCATTATCAATTGCTGCTTGATACTTAATCTTTGCATCTTCTTTCTTTTTCGCACGAATTGCACGTTCTGCTTCCTTTAACTTTGGCGCCTCACCATCAAAAACAAACACAGCTTTAATATTATTTTTCTTAAAATAAACACATCTATTAAATAAACCTTTCAAGTGAGATGTAACATTCCCCTTTGAATCTGTAAGTGATGTCCCATCTGCTTGACGTATAGATGCTAAAAATTGATAAATCATATTAAAACTATCAATTGCAATCTTCTTATTTGAAATTGAACTTAGTTCAATAAAATCATACTCTAAAATATCTTTTAACGCAACTCCCATTCTAATAATAAAATAACTTTAATAACTTATAAAGGTGATGTGAAATCTAATGAGACAAATAATAGTTGAATATTGAAACATGTGATGTGTTGTCACTCAAAATAAAAAACTATATAAAGACAAAACACGATAAATTAATATGGAAGAATTTAAAGAATCAACAAGGCGTGCATTCAAGCAATGTAGAACTGACATCGATTCTTTAAAAATAGAAAACAATATGCTAAAAGAAAAGCTAAATTCTCTTAGTTCAACAAATTCTAATTTACAAAACACAGTATCAGATTTAAGTTCTGAACTAAAAGGAATAAAAATCGCACTAGATTACATAAAATCCTTTAATGAGAATTCAAATTCACACTTAAACAACACATCAAACAACCAAACACGATTACAACATCAAACACAAACTCAAACAGCAACAAATACTCAACCACAACAAATAAGAGAAACTTATCAAAGTATTCCTGACAATCATATTCCTCAAGTTCCAAGAAATTCTTATGATGCATTATTAGCATTTAAAGCAAAATCAAACAAACGAGAAATGTTAAAACAAAAATTAGTAAGTATGATAAGTGAAAATGGAATGAACTTATCAGAATTAAAGTTTATGTTTGTAGACCATAATAGATTTGTATCAAAAGCAACATTTTACAATTATTTAAAAGAGTTAGAGATGCAAGGAACAATTACGCAAGAATTTGTAAATGGGAAAAAGCATATATTCGCAAACGTTGAACTTGCAGTTGACGAATTAAATAGTAGATAAATAATTAGCTTTCTTTATTTTTTCATTCATTTTCATAAATAATTTGATGATATGATTTAGCATTTTTCTCAGTAATTAGAATCCACAGAATTAATTTGACCATAAGTTCCAATAATAATTAAAACAGTACCTTTTGATTTTGTAACATCTACAATATGTTTTTCAGCAAGCCCTACACTATCATAATTATCTACAGAAATATATGAATATACTCCAAAATATTCTATTTTAGTATCAACTGCAAAAATAGGAATATCTAATTCATCCAATTTATCAAGTTCATCATTTAATTCATCTGGATGAGAACCAGCTCCCAAAATAACACCATCAATTGATTCCATATAAATAATTTTTCTTAAAGTAATTTCTTGGTTTTTAATATTAACTGATTTTGGCGTTAAATCAATAATTAAAATATTTTTTTCATTAGTAGCAGTATCCACATAATATCTCCTAATACTCCAATAGGCTTAGAAGTTGAATACCATACATATACATGAGTAATAGGTTTTTCTTCTTGAAAAAATATAAAAGCACTAGCTATTCCAAGTAAAAATACAACAATAATTAGTATTAATATAAGAATATTAGAAGTTATACTTTTATTATTATTAATTATAATATCATTCATTTTATTTGATATGTTTATATATTTAAATTAATCTCTCCTACTACCTAAGTTTTTTTCAACCTTCATATCAGTTGAATTATTTGATTTTATATTTTCATAGTTATTATGTTCACTATTATCAAAATTATATTTATCTTGTTCATTAGTATAACTAGATTGATTTTTTCTTTTTTCAGCCCAATACTTTTTATTAAAAATATGTTTAGGATGATGTGTACTCTTTTCCCTATTATCAGTATATCTATCACTATTATTGTTGTATGAGTTTTCATCAGTACTAGGGCCAAGTAATAATAATTTTTTTTCAACCTTAATATCTATTCCATGAATATAATAATACAACAAAATCACAGACACAAGTAAAAGTACAGAAAACAAATAAGCGGGAAAAATATTGATATCTGAATAATCATAATTTGCTGTCTCATACGTCACAGCAACTACAACTTCATCCACATGAGATACGGAATAAATTGAACTTAAACTCAAAATAAACAAAAACAAAAATAATATTTTTTTTAACATATTATTAAAAAATAAATAATTAATATAAAGAAATAGAACTTAAAATAAAAATAATTATTAACTACAATTATTTAACTTCTAAAAGAGTATTATTTTCAAAATTAAACTCAAACACTTTAAAAGTTTCAGCTAAATTAATAACTTTAGTTTTATTAACAATTTCTTCAAGTCCAGAAGTTTCATGAATATGTCCAACAAAGCACACATCAGGACAAAACTCACAACTATCTAAAAATTGTTTCAAAGGTTCACTTCCCTGCACAAATGGATATGGACTAGCATCTCCAAGCATTGTATCAACTGCAGGAATATGATTCATTTGAATTTTAAATCTACATTCTTTAACAGCATTAAAATTATCAACCATATTCTCAAAAATCTCTTCTTCATACTTTCCAAACTGTCCAATCTCTAAATAATTAGTTCCAAAAATTCCAAGTTCATTCTCTCCAAAAATAATAGGTTTATTACCAATTAATTTCACATCATAAAACTTCTTTAAATTTTCAACAGCAGACTTTGAATCCCAATTACCTGGAATCATAAAAATTTCTTTTTTATTATCAATAAAAGGTTTCAAAATTTTTGCAAAATCATCTTTATTATTTGACAAATCCCCATTAAACAAAACAAAATCAATCTTTGAAAAATCAATCTGTTTAGTAATTTTAGAAACTAATTTCAAATTACTATGAATATCTGAGCATGCTAAAAAACGAATTGATTTTTTCTTCATAAATATAATAATAATTTAACATTTATAAAGTATCATTATATTATTTCTTTAATTTATGTTTTTCTTCTTTTATCAAAACTACTTTATGTTTTAAAAGTATAATCTTTAAAATAATAATAAATGAAATAAAAAATAAAAATGCTAAGATATAAACTTGATATTGTTTATTATCACTTTGTACTAATTTATTTTTATTATTCATATCTGAATTAACAATATTTCCATTAAAACTTAACGTATCATTAGTATGTAAAAATTCAGAGTTATTATTATTTATATTTGAAAAATTACTTGATTCATTATAACTTAAATTCAACTCATTAGAAATATTATCAGTTTCAATAGATGACTCATTTTCTATATTCAATTCCACATTATTCTCATAATAATTATAACTACTCCTACCTCCACCACTATTATCATCATCAGTTTGAATGAATCCACAACTTTGAGTTAAAATAGAAGGTTTAGTATGTTCAGTACCACACAAATTCTCATCAAAAGGTATTTTAAATTGTGAGTTACTAACACAAACACTAAAAGAACTAGAATATATCCATTTCTCAGTACACATCTGAGAAAGACCAGAATGTTTTAAACCAGAGACTTTAATTGTTGAATTAGAAGAATTTGTAAATGAGATATCATACCCATTTAAACTTGATGGAATGGAATTAATAAAAGTTTCATTTAAACCATCACACAGCTCAGAAATCTCATCAAAACTTATAACTTTACTATCTTTTAAACATAAACTATAAAACTTTGAATAATTCCCTGATAACTTTAAATAAACAGTTTTAGTTTTGTTACCAGATAAAATTAAACCATTTAAAAATAATTTACTTTTATTATTTATAGTTTCAGATTTAACAGTAAGAGAAGTTAAATAAATAGAAGACTCTGAAAAATTATGTTCAAATTCAAATATTTTTTCAGAATTATCACTAAATGAAACATTTAAAACATCACTATAAATTACACTTAAATTAGTTGATGAATTAACAGACATAACTAAAGAACTAAAACTTGTTTCAATATTATCTGAGTTTCCAATAATTGTATCTAAAAGATCTAATATTCCATCATTATCAAAATCACTTTCATTACCACCTAAATTTAAAGTAAAATTCAAATATAATTTATAGATTTCACTATTGTCTATACCAGAAGTATAATTAAATGAAAAAACTTGA
>JABSQY010000098.1 GCA_013215525.1 Nanoarchaeales archaeon
AAGAAATAATATATAAATATTTATTTAAAATTTTATTTTCAACCATAACAAAACCACCAACAAACATATTTAAACTATTTCTAAACACTGCTCAATAGTTAGGTTTAAGATTTATATTTTCAAATATTTTCAAATAGTTCAAATGTCGAAACTAAAGTTTTAACTTTTAATTCTTTTCTTTTCTATTGTTGTAAAATGAAACAAATATTATGATTTAGGTCTAAAATTTACTTTTTCTTTTCTAGTTCAATTATTTCTTTTATTTGTTCTTCTAATTCATCTAGTTTGTTTTGGATTATTTCCCATTCAATTTCATAATCTACTTTCCAGTATTGATGGATTACAGTATTTCTTAAATCTTTAATTGTTCTCCATGGAATATGAGAATAAGTTTTAATTAATTCTTTTGGTAAATAACTTACTGCTTCACCAATTATTTCAAAATTTCTTGTTACAGCATCAATATGTAATTCACTTGAAATAAAATCATTAAAAGTTAAATCTTTAGTATATGTTTTTATTTTATCAATAGATGATAAAATGTCAGATAGAAATAAACTAGATTTTCGCTGCATGTAAAATACCACCTAGAATTTCTTCTTTTAATTCTTCTCTAATTAAATGTTTTTTACCTAAATCTATTTTTCTTTCAAAAGTATCTTCTAAGTAATGTAGTAATCCAATATAATCATCAAATAAACCTCTTTTAGTTTCAAACTGAACTAAGAAATCAATATCTGAATTTTTTTTTTGTTCATCTCTTGCAAAAGAACCAAATAAAATTAAATCCTTAACGCCAAATTTGTTAATTATTTCTTTATTTTGAGATAGTTTATCTAAAATTATTTCTTTTGTAAGATTTATCATAATATTATTAAGATTTGATTATATATAAACATTTTGAATGATTTTATGATGAAAAAAGTTAAATGGTGACTATTTGACACCAGTTGAATTATTTTAAAGGTATTTTAGTAAAAAAATAGCATCATTATTTGTATCTCCACCTTGATATCCTTTTATATATCCAACTTCTTTATAATTATTATTTTTATAAAAATTAATAACTTTGGAATCTTCCATATTTGTGTATACAAATATCTTTTTAACGTTTTGAGTTTTAGCATATGTTTCTAAATTTAAGATTAAATTACTCCCTATTTGTTTTCCAGTTAATTCTGGGATTATAGCAAGTATTGAAATTACCCATTTTTCAGTTCCTTCAATTGCATTAATTGGATTTTCTTGCTCTGCGTAGATTAATCCTACTATTTCACCTATGTTGTTTGTAGCTTTTATACAAACGCCAATATTCTCATTAATTGATTTGTACATTTGTTTAAATGAAAACCATTCTTTGTAATTTGAGTCTTCAGTTTGTGAAAATGATAAAGTTACAACTTCTTTAAGTTTTTCAATATCTTTATCTAAATTTATTTTCTCAAATTTATAATCCATACTTTTATTTGATTTTTATTATTTTTAATAGTTTGTCTTATTTTTATTTATTAATAGTTTTATTTTCCATTTTTAACTATTTTTATCTATATTTAATGTAACTTTAACTAATATTTAATTATGTTTATAAACATAAAAATACATAATATATTATGAATCAAATAAACCAAAATTTAAAATTAGTTTTTTCTAATTGGAAATACACAACGTTAGGAATTAGTATATTTTTGCTTTTTCAATTAATATATTATATCTTCGCAAATGTTCAATTAACTATTGGAAACTTAGGAATGACGTTTTTTATTATTCAAACAATTACTCAAAGTTTAATTGCAGTTTTGTTTGCAATTTTTGTTCCAACATCAATTTATAAAATTGTTTTGTTTTCTGATTTTTCAGCTAAAGAGAGTTCATCGGGAGTTATTTCAGGTACTTTTGCAGTTCTTGTTGCTGGATGTCCGGCGTGTTCTGTAACTTTTGCTAGTTATCTTGGACTTGCTGGATTTTTCTCTTTATTTCCATTCTATGGTTTAGAGTTAAAAGTTCTAACTGTGCCGATTTTACTGTGGGCGACTCATTCAACTTTAAAGAATTTGACTGCGTGCGAGATGAAAAAACCTAAGAAGAGTAAAGAATAATTATAAAAAATATTAAAATAAATAAAATATGGACATTACAATGTCAAGGAATTAAAAATTCCTAAGCCTTTGTGAGAATTCACAAAGTAATGTGATTGAAACACAGATTCTCCAATGGAGAATGGTGTCGTTTTTAATCAAAGATTAAAAAAGAAAAAATGGATATAAATATTAAAAAATTTAAAGAGTTAATGAAAAATGAGAATGCAATTCTTTTAGATACAAGAACGTTAGAAGAATTTGAAAATGGATTTATTAAAAATGCTATTAATTACGATATATTTCAAGTTGATTTTAGAGATGAAATTTTAAAATTAGATAGAGATAAGTTATATTTAGTTTATTGTCGTTCTGGTGGACGTTCTGCTAATGCTATGGAGTTTATGAAAGCTAATGGATTTACTGCTGTGTACAATCTTATTGGCGGTGTACTTGCATGGGTTCAAAACGGTAATGAGTTAGTTGAGGAACAAGAATAAAATGACATACATAAACCTTAATACAACAGATCATTTTAAAAAAATTGTATATAATACTGATAAATTGATTTTAATTTATTTTTGGGCTCCGTGGTGTGGTCCATGTAAGGCGCTTGGTCCTGTTTTTTCTAAAGTATCAGATTTAGAAGAAGATGTTATGTTTATTAAAATAAATGTTGATGATAGTAAAGAAATTTGTGAAGAGTTTCAAGTTCAAGGAATCCCCGCATTATTTTTAATTAAAAACAAAAATATTGTTTCAAGAAATACAGGTTATATGGATAAACAACCCATGATTGATTGGATTAAATCTTTAAAATAAAATTTAATTATTTATCTTACCGTAATAAAAGGATTTATTGAAGTTGTATAGTTTATAAAATATTTTTGTAGTTAAGAATAATTTTAGTTAGTGACAATAAATAGTTATAAACATAAAGTTAATATCATATTTAAGAGGTGGAAATCTCTATTTAATAAATCTGATTATTTAATTATAACGATAATTTATTTTTTAAATAAAAATATTTAAACTAAACATTATAGTCGGACTTAAAATTTTCTCCATAAATTTTAAGTTTTAATGTTTTTACAGATTCTACTAAAAATTAATTATAGTTACTAAATTTAGTATTTAGTTTATTTTTTCAGATTAAATCTTGCCCAGTGAAACAAATACTGTTGAGCAAGTCCAGCGTTTTCAGTAAAAGTTACTTTAATATATTTACTTATTTCTTTTAGAGTTCTTTCTTCCCCATTTAAATACATTCTTTCAATTATTTGTTTAATCCATGTATCTACTGGAAAACTTTCTTTATGACACAAAGCAAACAGACAGATACAATCAGC
Source organism: Nanoarchaeales archaeon (assembly GCA_013215525.1). Taxonomy (GTDB): domain Archaea; phylum Nanobdellota; class Nanobdellia; order Woesearchaeales; family UBA583; genus UBA583. The sequence continues at coordinate 3,425 of JABSQY010000098.1, forward strand.
TACTTTTATTCCAATTCCCATAAATTCCATTAATGCTTTTTGAGAATCTAAATAGTTTAAAGTTTTGATGTGTTCTAGTGTGTTGTTTGATTGTAGTGTTTCACAAATTGAATATATGAACTTTGCTCTGTAACCAGTTTTACATTCTTTTATTTTATCTAAATCATTTATTTGTTCTGGCGTTGGAAATGAGTAATATGTTTTATTTTCAAATTCTATTTTATCTCCAAAAGTTTCACATAATAGTTTTAAATTGTTTTTAATTTTAGGAATGTTTGATGCTGATGAACATACAAATCCAATCATACATTGAAACAAATCTTGTCTTATGTTTCTTAGTCCCCAATACATTTGTAGAGCTTCTGTTAGCGTACTGTCTGTGAATGTTTTTGTTCTATTATGTAAATCTTCATCTAATGAGAAAAAATGTGTTATAAACTTGTCTGTTACATTTTTTGTTCCTGAATAAAATAATGTGTTGTTAAGTTGTTTGATTTTGAAAACATTGTCGTTTTGTGTTATATAATAAAAATCTTGGTTGTTTGGTTTATTATAAAGAAAGAATTGTCCGCATTCAATTGTATGTTCTAGTGAAAAATCAGTTACGTGAATTTGTTTTAATTGTACTTGTTTCTTTGTCATAATTAAAAGTAAATATTAATTATATATAAATTAATCTTTTAATTCTACAAGACTTTGAAAATTGTCACTTTGGCTATTAAATATTATAAAAGAAAGAAACATTAATGCTAATGCTGCTATAATCCAAATTGTTGTATTCAGAGCTTGTGCTTTGTTTTGTTTGACATATTTTATTATTTTTTTCATTTTTAATTGTTAGATATATTAATTTTAATATTTGAAATTGCTGTATCTTTATTTGCTCCTACACAAAAATTATATCCTCTTGTGTTTTCACCTAATTCATAAATAGATAAATTAACTTGTGAAAGAGTATCATCTTTATTTAATTTTTCGTGAAAATAATCAGTATAAATCTTCACATTTTCTGTTTCTTTTGAACTTATTTCAAAAGTTTCTTGATAATATTTATTAATTGAGTCTAAGTCTGAATTAACATAACTAATATATACTTCTTCACCATCTACACAACCAATTAAATTTTTAAAATTATCTTTTGCTGTAATTGGTCCATTATTTGAAATTATAACAGTTCCTATCATAAAACTATTAAAATTTTTAGTTTCAATATTTTCTTTAAATTCATAAGTTTGTGATATATCTTTTAATGCTGTTGATAAAAATAATATTATAATAAATAATAAACTTAATATAACTAATACAATAATATGTTTTTTTCCTACTGGTTTATTTTTTTGTGTCATTTTATTTTTAGTGTATTAACTTTTTTTGAGAAATATTTCCCCACAAGCATCATTAAAATTGTTGAAAATACTAATAATGATAAAACCCAGTTTTTACTTAATTCAAATACATCCATTGCATAGAACACAGCAAAAATGTATGTTGAAATACTTGCTATAAATACTATTTGATAAACTTTATTATATTTTAAATAAAAATATATTGCAAAACAAATAGCAATTATAAATATTAAAATTCCTACTGCGATAGACCAATCTGCTGAACCGTTCATCATTTGTCTAACCTCCTTAAATAATCACCAAGTACAAATAATATAACTGCTAATAAAAAGGATAATATTGATTTGATTGATGATGGTACATCTTCTAAGTATGTGCTTAGAAAGTAAATTATTGTTAGAAAAAGAAAAAAAATTCCAATCCCATAAAATATATTCTGAATTTCCATATTGATATCAAAATTTTATTATTTATATAATTTTGTTGTTTATTTGTGTATTATTTGTATATTGTATTAATTATGTATTATTGTATTAATTATTCATATTTGAATAATTTCTCAAATTCTTTGTCTAAATATTCTTTTTGATGTTGTGATAAAGTTGTATGTGTTGCGCCTGTTTGCATTTCTTCAATGAAAAATTCTTGAAATCTTTTTTCATCAAATCCATAAATGTTTACTCCTGAAATCATAAAAGATATATCTCTTACAATTTGTTCTGATGGTTTTTCATAAAAGAAACAATCTGTTATCCATGATTGTTTTCTAATTTTAGATTGTATTGAAAAGTCTGCTTTATTTTTATTACAAAACTTTTTAATTTGTTTAATTAAGTTATCAAATGTAAATAAGTATTTCATTTGTAGATTTGATATATTCTGATTTTTTAAATAAATATATAATTCAGTCCACGTTAAACCACTTCTATTAAGTTTATCAAGTTCTAATTTTAATAATAATACGTTATGATCTGATTTTAATTTTTCTGCTAAGTTGAAACTTTGTACTGCAGTGTCTGTATTAGTTATACTATTAGTTGTACTATTTGAATCATCTAGTGTATTTTTAAAATTTATATTTTCGTATATATTATTTGTTTTATTTGTGATTGTATT